>JAIRZS010000302.1 GCA_031267115.1 Treponema sp. | reverse complement strand
TGTCAATTTCAAATAACAGGAGTACTACGCAGAATAACCGCTTCGCCAATATTATTCCTATCTTTTCCTCAACAATTGTCATAAACTCTTTTATTTTATCCATGTTCGCATCCCTCCTGACTATGAAGAATACGTTACTATATCATTTTTGTCCACAGGTAACTGTCATTCCCATAGCTAAAGCAGTATATATGTTCCCTTGAATATTTGCCTCAGTCTCTATCGTCAAGACCTGCTCAAAGCTGACCGCCTAAAGGCGGTGGTTTTAGACCTGGCACATGGAAAATAAAATATTCAAGGACGATGTTATAAAAGGTTTTGAAAGAACGATAATCAATTATAAAGTTAATTGATATTATAAGGACAATACTTGGGAGTATAATATCTGCCATTAAATGTGGCAGATATTATCATATAATTTTAACTAAGAAGGAGTTAATTATGGAAGAAGATTTTGAATTATCTATGAAGACATTCTAAAAGAAGATGCCCCAAAAAATGAAAAAATACCTAAGTTTAAGTTTAAAGACTTTTTTGATCTTGAGGAATGGCTTATTCAAATAATAATATGTAAACCCGAGGCTGATCCTGAAACTATTGGAAAAGCCATTTCAAAAAGCAGTAGAAAAAATAAGAATTTAATCCTCAGTAAGTTATCGACTCATAAAGCTAATTTCGTAAGAAATTATATGAATAACGAGTATTCTAAGGATACAATATTTTTTTCACAAAACAGCTTGATTGATCTTAGTTCGGATATAATCTTAAGGCCACTTTATTATTACAAAAAAGATGTGAAAACTGAAAGTAGCGAGCAAGAGGAAAATATAGCTATACAAACGAAATAGCTGAAAATATAAAGAATTTTAAAATGAAATACCCAAAAGATAATTATAATACTGACCAAAAAAATACTCTAGATTATAATTCTTTAGTTTCAGAATATTATAAAATGCTTTTACTTTTATATGACTATTCACGTAAATCTACAGCAGAAGGCCTCTTAGCTTTAGAGGAAGATATTGATACCATTGATGAAAAAAATATTGGGCATTAAAAATGGGGTTAAGACTCATTATTGACGGGACAGATTCTGATATAGTGGAACATATTTTTTCCATTCCTGCCTGAACAGTTCCATAGCCTCTTTCGGGCTTAAAACCTCTCTGTCTTTCTGTTTTGAGGAATATTCCGGGAGGCTGATAGTGGGGTCTGCCGGGATATATTCGTTCACGAAAGCCCATCGCAAGGCTTTAACCCTAACGGCGACTATGTTTTTAAGGGTATTGGGGGATAGGCTGCTATAATTCTGGGAAAGATAGGAAGAAAACTCGCCGATCATTTTCCGGGAGACTTCCCCGAGGGAAACGCCCTGGAAATACTTTTCCCAGTATAATTTCATGCGCTCGTACGCCAATATCATGCGGGACTTGCCTATAGTGATTTTATGGGACAGCTTCTCTTCCACATAGGGGGAAGTATCGTAGGTCCAGAAATTCTTAAGAAATTCGATGAAGTCCTGCGAGGAGGGGGACCCCTTCTGGACAATCATGGTGATAAGCCCCTGGTCCTTGAGGTTTTTCTCTATTCTGGAAACATCCTTCCCAGTCAAAGTGGAGGTTTTCAGGCTGTCCAAGATTTGCTCCACCGTAAGCTCCTCTTTGAGAGGCATCTTCTCTCGTGGCTGTTTTTGGGGGATTCCGTTCTTAAGCCAGTCATAGACGACAAACAGGGCTTCGTCCCGGCTTTTCTTCCGGGTAGAGTGCGAGGTAAGGCATTTCTTGGTTACGGGGTCCACAAACTGGGCGTAAATGATGCCATTACGCGGATGAAGGTAAAATTGGCGCATCGGCTGCTCCTTCTACGGGAAAACCCTTTCTCATGGGGCTCTCTCATAACAAATGGGGATTAGTCGAACGCCAGTTTTCTAATAGTTCCTTATTTCCTTGTACCACAAAGAAATAAAACTGTCAACTCAAAAATGGTAAAAAATCTCATTTGCCGGCGGCGGATAGATGGAGTTTGCCGCGGGCGGGCCGGCAGGGATGCCGTTTTACAGCAGTGCAAGGGATAGAAGCGGTATCCTTTTTTGCCGGAGGCAAAAAAGATACAAGCGGATAGCCCGGTTTCCGGCGCGAAGCGTTCTTTGCGCGAAGCGCAAAGAAAGGAAATGCGCCCAGATTACATAGTTTCCCGCTAATGGGCAACAGGCCTTTTTTTGAATGGTTATGAAAAATTATCTTTTCTTCCGAATCTTTTCCGGGATTCGCGCAACCCCCTTGTAATAACCCTTTCTGTGGTATAGGCTGGTATATAGCATACCATATATAGTAGACAACAGGAGTAATATACAATGAAGATTGGGCGGTTTTTTACGAGGGCGGAAGGCGGGCCTTACGAGGGTATAAAGTTCGAAAAGCGGAGGAGCGAAATCCGCAATCCCGACGGCAAGGCTATTTTCCAGGAAGATACGGTGATTGTCCCCTCGTTCTGGAGCCAGATTGCCGCCGACATTATCGCCCAGAAGTATTTCCGCAAGGCGGGCGTCCCGTCCGGGAGGATCTGCGCCTGGAAGGAATGGCTGCCTGTGCCGCCCGGCAGCGACGATCCCGGGAACGGGCTTCCGGAAGACGGGGCCGAACACGACTGCCGCCAGGTTTTTCACCGGCTGGCCTTTACCTGGATGGACTGGGGCAGGAACAACGGTTACTTTGACACGGAGGAAGACGAAAAGGCTTTCTACGACGAGACCTGTTACATGCTTGCCCATCAGATGGCGGCCCCCAATAGCCCGCAGTGGTTCAACACCGGGCTTTACGCGGTATACGGTATCGACGGCCCGGCCCAGGGGCATTATTATTTTGACCCGGCGGACGGGCAGCTTAAAAAGTCCGAAAGCGCCTACCGGCGGCCCCAGCCGCACGCCTGTTTTATCCTTTCCATAGAAGACGATCTGGTGAACGAGGGGGGCATTATGGACCTGGTGACCAGGGAGGCGCGGCTTTTCAAGTACGGTTCCGGCACGGGGTCCAACTTTTCCAGGATCCGGGCGCTGCACGAGAATCTTTCGGGCGGCGGCGTGTCGTCGGGACTGCTCTCGTTCCTCAAAATAGGCGACAGGTCCGCCTCGGCGATTAAAAGCGGCGGCACTACCCGCCGGGCGGCGAAGATGGTTACGCTGGACGCGGACCACCCGGATGTGGAAAAGTATGTGGACTGGAAGGCCGACGAGGAACACAAGGTGGCCGCCATGGTTACAGGTTCCGCTCTTATAAAGAAAAACCTGGACGCGGTAAAAAAGGCGCTCGCCGGGTTCCGCGGGCCCGACGAGGACAAATTCAACGCCGAAAAGAACCGCGAACTCGGCTCGGCCCTGCGCCGGGCTTTGAACGACAGGCTGCCCCCTACGTACCTGTACCAGCTTTTGCGCCGCCTGGAACAGGGGGACGATTCGGTGGATACGCATGTTTTTACCACGGCCTGGGACGACGAGGCTTACAACACGGTTTCCGGCCAGTCCTCGAACAACAGCCTCCGGGTCAGCGACGCCTTTATGAAGGCGGTCCTGGACGACGCGGAGTGGCCGCTTAAGGAGCGGGTGTCGGGAAAGCAGGCGAAGATCATCAAGGCGAGGAAGCTCTGGGAACAGGCTGCCCGCTCGGCCTGGCAATGCGCGGACCCGGGTCTGCAGTACCACACGACCATAAACGACTGGCACACCTGCCCGGCCGGCGGGGAAATACGGGCGTCCAATCCCTGCTCCGAATATATGTTTCTGGACGACACTGCCTGCAATCTGGCCTCGATAAACCTGGCGGCGCTTTATGATAAAAATACCAGGGTGTTTAATGTTGACGCGTATCTCCACGCGATACGTCTCTGGACTACTATTCTGGAAATTTCCGTTGTAATGGCCCAGTTTCCCTCGCCGAAGATCGCGCGGCTGTCCTGGGAATACCGGACCCTGGGGCTGGGGTTCGCCAACCTGGGGACCCTCCTCATGCTGATGGGGCTGCCCTACGATTCCGCCGAAGGCCGGGCGGTGGCAGGATCCCTGGCGGCCCTGCTCTCGGCGGAAGCCTACGCCCAGTCCGCGCGTATGGCCGCCGGGTTGGGGCCTTTCGCGCGCTTTGCCGAAAACCGCGAAAATATGCTGCGGGTAATCCGCAACCACCGGCGGGCGGCCGCCAACGCCCCGGCGGGCGAATACGAAGGGGTCCACACGCCGCCCAGGGGCATTGAGGCAAATTGCTGCCCGCCCTATCTGTATGACGCGGCAAGGGCCGCCTGGGACCGGGCGCTGGAACTGGGGAGCGCCCACGGCTTCCGCAACGCTCAGGTAAGCGCCATTGCCCCCACCGGGACTATCGGTCTCCTGATGGACTGCGACACTACCGGCGTCGAACCCGACTTTGCCCTGGTAAAATTCAAGAAACTTGCCGGAGGCGGCTACTTCAAGATAATCAACCAGTCCGTACCCCCGGCGCTCGAAGCACTGGGCTATAGCCCGGAGGCAATCGCGGAAATCAGCTCCTACGCGACGGGAAAGAAAACCCTGCAGGAAGCGCCGGGAATCAGCGCCGGGGCCCTGGAGGAGCGGGGCTTTACCCCGCAGGCAATCGCCGCCGCGGAAGACGCGGTAAAGACGGCGCTCGGCCTGGAAGGGGTGTTTAATCCCTGGATACTCGGGAAAGAATTTGTGGAAAAAAACCTGAGGGTTCCCGAAGCGACCTGGTCCCTGCCGGGCTTCAGCCTTTTGAAGCATCTGGGCTTCCTGGATGAGGAAATCGCAGCCGCGGAACTTTACGCCTGCGGCACTATGGGCCTGGAGGGGGCGCCGCTCCTTAAAAAGGAACACTACCCGGTATTCGACACCGCCACCCCCTCGGGGAAAAACGGCAAGCGTTCCATTTCCTGGACC
The DNA here is from genome assembly GCA_031267115.1 of Treponema sp. GTDB lineage: Bacteria > Spirochaetota > Spirochaetia > Treponematales > Breznakiellaceae > JAIRRR01. Next base: position 3,954 of record JAIRZS010000302.1, on the reverse strand, counting down.
GCCCATATAGGCATGATGGCGGCGGTGCAGCCCTTTATTTCCGGGGCGATTTCCAAGACAATCAACATGCCCAACAGTTCAGGTTACGAGGATGTGAAGGGCGCGTACATGCTTTCCTGGAAAAGCGGCCTCAAGGCGGTGGCCCTGTACCGGGACGGATCAAAACTGTCCCAGCCGCTGGCCTCTTTCGCGCCCGGCGCCGATCCGCTGGCAGACACCATCCTCGCGGCAGAGCGCAATACGGAGGCTTTTGAGCGGCCGGCCGGGGCCGAACCCGCTGCGGCGAAGGATGCCCGCAGAGTCAGGAAGCCCCTTCCCAACCGGCGCAGCGGCTATACCCAAAAGGCCAAGATAGGCGGCCACTCGATTTTTATCCGCACCGGAGAATATGACGACGGCTCCCTGGGCGAGATATTCCTGGACATGCACAAGGAGGGCGCGGCCTTTAGAAGCCTGCTCAACAGCTTTGCCATTGTGGTTTCGCTGGGATTGCAGTACGGGGTCCCGCTTGAGGAATATGTGGACGCCTTTACCTTCTCCAAATTCGAGCCGAACGGGCTGGTCCAGGGCCATGACTACGTCAAGATGGCAACCAGCGTCATCGACTATATCTTCCGCGACCTGGCCATCAGTTACCTTAAGCGTACCGATCTGGGCCAGGTAAAGCCCGAAGATCTTATGACCACGTCTACCAAAGAGGATGCCGGGGATTTCCTTCCGGATTTGCACCTCCACCGTACCCGCAAGGCCGAAGCCAAAACCATAGGGGGCGCGCCAAAGGCCAAGGCCGCCGAAAGCGCCGAAAAAGCCCCCGCCGCCGGCGCGGCCCCCGCTTCCGCCCCTTCCCCCGCTTACGGCGAAGCGGCAAAGATAGTCCAGGCGCGTATCAAGGGCTATGAAGGCGACCCCTGCCCGGCCTGCGGTTCCTTCACCCTTGTCCGTAACGGCACCTGTATGAAGTGTGACACCTGCGGGGGTACCACAGGCTGTAGCTAACTTATAAGAACAGGTTTTAAGATTTTACCACGAAGTCGAAGAAGTCAAAGAAGTGAAAGAAGGCAGAAGGAAAGTCATTTAACTTATCGACTGCAAACCTTTGGCTCGATTCGACTTTGCGGTAAAAATTCCAAGGCATGTTTTTCAGTACGCCGTAACAATATTGCCTTTAATATACAAAGCCGTTATAGTAGAGCTGAGGAGGAAATAAAATGAAAATTGTTATTTTGGACGGCTATGCGATGAACCCCGGCGATCTTTCCTGGGACGGCTTTGACAGCCTGGGGGAAGTTACCCGCTATGACCGGACGCCGGCGGACAGGATCGCCGAGCGGATAGGCGATTCGGAAATTGTGATCACCAACAAGGTTCCCATTACCGGTGAAATACTTGACGCCTGCCCCGGCGTTAAATATATCGGCGTTACCGCTACGGGGTACAATATTATAGATACCGAGGCGGCCAGGAAACGGGGTATCCCCGTTACCAATGTCCCCTCTTACGCGACCGAGATAACCGCCCAGTTTGCCGTTGCCCTGCTTTTGGAAGTGTGCGGCCATGCGGGCGCCCATGACCGGGCGGTTCACGAGGGCAGATGGGCAGGCAGCGCCGATTTCTGCTTTTGGGACTACCCGCTTATAGAACTTGCGGGCAAAACCCTGGGCATTATCGGCTTTGGCCGCATAGGCCGCGCTGTCGGGCGCATAGCCAAAGCCCTCGGCATGAAGGTCATCGCCCACAGCCCCCGCGAGCACGAGGAGGGCAGGGCCATTGCCGGCTATGTCGGCCTGGATCGGCTGCTTGCCGAATCGGACGTAATCTCATTGCACTGCCCCCTCTTTCCTGCCACGCAGGGAATCATCAACAGCAGCACTATCGCGAAGATGAAGGACGGCGTGATCATCATCAACAACGCCCGCGGCCCCCTCATTGTCGATCAGGATCTGGCCGATGCCCTCAATTCCGGAAAAGTTTACGCCGCCGCAGTTGACGTGGCCGTCACGGAACCCATCAAGGCGGACAACCCGCTTCTTGCGGCGAAAAACTGCATCATTACCCCGCACATTTCCTGGGCCGCAGCCGAAGCGAGAAAACGCCTTATCGGTATCGTGGTGGAGAATATCCGCGCCTTTGCCGCCGGAAAGCCGGTCAACGTGGTAAATCCTTAGCAGCTGCCTGGCAGCCCGCGTTTTACGCCCGGCGTTACAGCGTTGTAATGATTTGCAGCAGCTGGGTAATAGAGCCGATCTTGGTAACCGCTTCTTCAATGCGCTGGGGCAGGGGGGACTTGGATACCAGGTTAAGCTCTTTCCAGTTGATAATCAGATCATGGGGGCTTTTTTGCAGATCTTCGGAAAGATTCCTCAAATGCTTGCCGACAACTGAAAAAGATTGGTTGGCGTTCTCGATAAGTTCCAGGGCGCGTTCGTTAAGGCCGGCAGTAATACTGTTGATATAGCGGAACTGCGACTGATCCCGGTCAACCCGCAGCAAAGCGGTCCTGAGCCGGGAGCCGTCCTTGCCCGATTCCGCCAGGTCTTCGTCAAACTCTTCGATCTTTTCGTTGTAACCCTTCATGCTGTGATACCCCTCGGACATTTCCCGCGAAAGGGCGATGGCGGTCCACTGGCCCCGGACCAGCAGTATATCGCAGAGTTCCAAAAGCTCCCGGTAAACATAATCCGATATAAACGCGTAAAGGTAATTAAGGCCCGCCGCATAGATAAAGCCGTCCAGATTGCTCCGCTTGTAGATTTCGTTTTCTTTCAGCGTGTAGTAGCTCAGGCGGGTAATGTCGGGAGTTCCGAAAATAACAGTGGCAAGGCTGCTGATCCTGGCGTCCCGCTGGTTCAGCACAATACCGTCGATAAGCCGGCGGATATCTTCCCTTTTGGCGTCGATCCACGCTTCCGCAAGGTTTTCTTCGGCCCGGGTAACCCGCCCCTGCCAAAGGGGGTCCTTCAGCGTAGCCTGGATCATAAGGTCCATAATATTCGAAAGCTGCACATCCCTGAGATTCAGGACAAGGTTCTGCCATTGGTCGTAGGGGATAAGCTCCACCCCGTTCAGGGCCGCCTTGAAAATCCCCAGCACCACCTTCCAGTCCCCTTCCACATTGAGGGGCGCCGCCGCGTTTCTAAAACTTTCGATAGCCTTGACCAAATTTACCGCCCTCACCGCGGCGAATTTGGGAATATAGTTGGGGTCTCCCACTTTAAACCCGTTATCAAAGCGTTTCAGGATCACGGCAAAATCAAAACTGACAAAACGGATAAAGGCGGATATCAGATTGTAGGTGCGGTTGATAGCCACAGTGCGGTTCGCGTCAAAACCGGCGCTCAGGGTCTTAAGGTCCGCCTCCAGCCGTTTGGTAAGCTCCTGGGGCTTCATAGTCTTAAGCATCGTGCTTGCCGCGTCGGCCCGGATCCTGCGGGCAATTTCGAAAGATGTCTTGTCAAGATAAGCTTCCACCGTGATCTGCTTTATCCGATCAAGCTGGCCGCGGTTTTGCACAAAAGACTGCAAAGGCAGGACGGTTTTATAAAGGTCGTAAAGGAAATAGGCAAAAGCAGGATCAACCTCTTCGGTACGCGGCTTGAAAAATTTCGCGTACTTGCTCTGGGTCAGGTTCTTAAGGACCTGCCGCAAAAAAACCCTTTTATTCCCGTCAGGGTCATTATCGCCCGAAAACAGTGAAAAAACCTTATCAAAGATATCTTCAGCCATAATATCCCACTATACTGGAAAAACCGGATCTCTTCAAGGGCCGTCCGGACTGAAGGCGGGCAGCGATGCGATCGATCGGTACAAAGGCTTTTTCCTATAATTTGGGCGCATTTCCGGCGCTCCGCGCCGGAAACCGGGCTATCCGCTTGTATCTTTTTTGCCTCCGGCAAAAAAGGATACCGCTTCTATCCCTTGCGCGGCTGCCGCCCCTTTTGTAGCCTCCGTGGCTAT
>JAIRZS010000299.1 GCA_031267115.1 Treponema sp. | reverse complement strand
ACGGTTCCCGTGGTTCTCATTAGGTCATTTCGAAAGGTTTCTCCTGTCTTCCTTCTTTCACGAGCTTCGTGTCGCAACCTGGCACCTTTGCGTTTACTCTTGTTGTTTCGTGTTGCGCTTTTTTTTTCGCCTCCCCCCCATGTCCAAGGCGGCTATAACTGGGGGGCCGGGACACTTGTTACCCGCTTTCTCCCTACTGCGGTTTGTTCGCCAAGAGTTAATGAGTTCTCACACGTTCCCGTATGACCTCCTGCACATTTGCCCCGTCCTCCGACCCCGGCAGCGGTGTCCGTACTCGCTTAACGTACGGCTCACGGTCGCTCCCATCGCCTAGATACTGAAAGCCTGCTACGATCAGCATTATTTCGGGGTTCAATTACGCGGCTTTTGTGCCCGCTGTCTACGTCTTCACAAACTTTGTCGCCAAAGCCCATGCAAGACTCGCTTCCAGTGATTTTGCTCAAATCCTTCTGGATGAGACGCACGGTTCCCCGTGGTTCTCACTAGGTCATCTCGAAAGGTTTCTCCTGTTTTCCTCCTTTCACGAGCTTCGTGTCGCAACCTGGCACCATATGCGTACACCGGCATCATATGCGTACACCTGGGGGGTAGCGGAAGACTTGACGCCGTAAGCGGCAAGGCTGGAGCGCAGGGGGGCCGGACGGGCCTGCGTTTGCCGGGGCTGCCCGTACGGTAACAGGCCCCCCGCAGAACGGCAGCAAAACAGGATCGGGGACTTGAAAATTTTCCGTTTTTATGGTAGGGGTTAGTTATGAAGATGTATTTTTTCCCGCTGCTTGCCGTCCTTGTTTGGGGGGGCGTTTCGTGCGCTTCCAATAAAACCGCCTCTTTTGTTGGCGAAAACGACGACTTTTTGACGGATGATTCGGGCGCCGGTTCTGTCGCCCTGGGAAACGTTGACGTGGGTATTATCAAGGCGTTCTCTTCGAAAGTTGCAAAGGAAAGCGCCGCCGCTGTTTACGACGGCACGAACGATATAGTCACGCTGGAATTCCAGTCGGCAGGCGGGACCCACAACCGGCAGTACTGGACGGCCAGGGCCCGGGACGGCTTTATCGGCGCCCTCGCCCAATACGAGGCGAGTTATGAGGCCCGCGATCTGCCCAGGGGGTTTCTGAGTTCGGGCAAGCGCAATGTTTACGGGAAATCCGAAATACTGATCCACTGGTGGGCGCTGAGTTTTTCCAACCGGTCCAGGGGCCAGTCGCGCCTTGATTTCGGCTATCTTTTTAAGGACCGCAACCCCTACTTTACCGTTACCCAGAACGAGGCGAAGGATACCTACGTTAATCCCAAGAACAATTCCGCCCAGGTTACTTTGTACTTTACCCGCGCTATGGCCCAGGAGCTTGCCGCGCTTTTTGCCGAGGAGAATCTTTACGCATCTATTAGCCGCCAATAAGTAACTATTCAGCTGCCTGTGGGGGTTAAAGCATTGGAGAACAAGAAAAGTTCTCAAATCGCACTATGACTGAATAGTTACGCCGATAATAGAGTATGCGTATTTTCAATGGTTCCAAAATTTTCGAAATTAAGGCGCGGGCCGCCTTCCTTCTTTTGCTGGCCCTGTTTGCGGCGCTTTCAGGTTCCTGCGGGAAGCGGGGGGCGTTTTCCGGCCCTGCTCCCGGAATCGCGGAGGGGCGGGACGCCTATGACGAGCTGGGGCAGTTCCTTGCCGAGCGCGACACCGATGCTGTTTTCGATGAATTTCTTGACCGTATACTGAGCGCGGCGGGAATTCCCGACGATATGGCCCTTAAGATAATGGACGCGGCGCTGGAAGGCCCTTCGTTTATTCTGGATATTCTGACGTGCATCTCGGGCGATCCCTTTCTTTACGCCCTGGTTGACAAGGACCACCCCCTGCCCCAGGGCTACGCCCCGGACGATCTGGTTTCGCTTGCCGGCACTGAGGGCGGCGACTCCTACCGCATAAGCCGCAACGGCCTCATGCTCCGCAAGCCCGCCGCGGACGCCCTGGAGGAAATGGCCGCCGCCGCGAGGGCCGAGGGCGTTACGCTTACCGTGGGTTCTACTTACCGCTCCTACGATTACCAGGTGGGAGTCTATTCCCGCATTGTCGGGGAAATGGGGCAGGAAGCGGCGGACCGCGAATCCGCCCGCCCCGGCCACAGCCAGCACCAGACAGGGCTGGCGCTGGACTTTGCCCCGATCGACGACGGCTTTGCCGCTACCGCGGGGGGGGCGTGGGTGCTGGCCAACGCCGGCCGTTTCGGCTGGTCCCTCTCCTTTCCCGACGGCTACGAGTCCGTCACCGGATACCGCTGGGAAAGCTGGCACTACCGCTATACGGGGAAAGACATGGTTTCTTTTATCGACACCTATTTCGGCGGCATACAGCAATACGCCCTCCGCTTTCTCCATGAATGGCATCTGGCCGAACAGTAAGCTGATTAGACTAAAAAACATGTTTTGGAATTTTACCGCAAAGTCGAATAAGTCAAAGAAGGAAGGCTAAAGAACCGGATATGAGCAATTACAAAGGATTAACCACCGGGCTTTAGCCCGAAACCACACGAACCTTATGAATACAACAAATCCAGGTAAAATCAGAGCTATCGACGTAAAAGTTCGTGGTGTTGGCGTGGTCCGTGGTTATTCTCTTAATCATGCTTTTAGTCTTTACTGTCTACTAGCCGGCAGCGCGGAGTTTTTTCAGTTCAAAGAATATCAGTATTCCCGTCAGTATAAAGGAAAAGCCGTCCGCGGCGGGGGCGGAAGCTACCACCCCGTAGAGGCCCCAGATGCGGCCGAAGATGAGCATACAGGGAATAAGCGCGATGCACTGGCGCAGCATTGACAGGAAAATGGATATCCTGGGCCGGCCGGTAACAACAAAAACATTGCTGGACACAATCTGGAATCCCGCGAGCGGAAGCATGAGCATCTGTATCCGGATCGCGGTTGGGGTAAATTGCAGCAGCGCATCGCTGCCTTCCGGGGCGAAGATACTCACCAGGAAGCGCGGGAAACCCTGGACGACGATAAAGCCCGCGGTACAGACTATGGTGGCGGCCCCGATCGCGCCCAGGTAGGCTTTTCGTACCCGCCCGAATTTTTTCGCGCCGTAGTTATAGCCCAGAATAGGCTGGGCGCCCTGGTTGATGCCGAATACGGGCATCAGAATCAGCATCATGATGGAACCGGCTATATTGAGGCCGGACAGAGCTATGTCGCCGCCGTTGCCGACCCCGAGGCCTTCCGCGCCGTACCAGCCCATGCTTGTATTGTAGAGAAGCTGGACTCCCGACATGACAAACTGCAGCAGGAACTGCGCCGAGCCGAATGCCATAATCTGTAATGTCATTTGTATCGAAGGCTTGAAGCCCCTGAAGCGCAGTTTAATTGCCGCGTTCTTTCCGGAACTAAAGACCAGCACCCAGACCGCCGAAGCAAGCTGGGAGATAATAGTCGCTATGGCCGCCCCTTCTACTTCCCAGCCAAAAACAAAGATAAACAGCGGGTCCAGAATTATGTTCATTCCCGCGCCGATGAACATGCCGATCATGGACACGACGGGGAAACCCTGCGCCCTGGTGCAGTGGGAAAAACCAAACCCTATCATCATAAATGCATGGCCGTAAAGGATAATGCGGTAGTACCTTCGCGCGTAACCCAGGGCAACGCTCCCCTCCTGGGCGCCCAGCAGTGACAGGATAAAATCGAGAAAGACAAGTTCCGCGATCATGACCAGAACGCCCACTATCGCCAAAAGCCAGAAACAGTGGTTCAGCGCGTTTTCCGCTTCCTTCCGCTTTCTCTGCCCCAGCCTCATGGAGATAAGGTTGGCGGAACCCACGCCAAAAAGCATAGCGAACGCCATGCTGATGGTCATAAGGGGCAATACCAGGGAAAGCCCGGCCAGCGCGAGTTCGTTTACCCCGCGCCCGACGAATATCCGGTCCACAACATTGTAAAGGGCGTTTACCAGCATCCCGCTGACAGCCGGGATTGAAAAACGCAGGAGCAGTTTCCCTATGCCGTCGGTTCCCAGCCTGTCCGCCGCGTCGCTGCCCGGCGCGGATTGTTCCCGAACCGCCTGCGGGTCCGCGGCATTTTCCCTGTTTTCATTGTTTTCGCTGTTTCTATCATTCAAGAAGTCTGACACCCCCGCAGTATCCCATTTATAAGCCGTTTTGTAAAGGCCCTATTTTTTGCGCTGGGTGCTTACGAACCGGGAAAAGTCGTTGATATTTTTTACTTTGATCCTGTCGGGAAAAATTTCCATCCGGTGCTGCGTAACAAAATGGTTAATAACTTCCTTGGCCTGGGCAATGTTCATTCCGGCCCAGCGGGCAATGTCGTCCACAGTGGTCTTGAATTCCCGGCTTTCGTCCCAGCGCTCCAGATCCGGGGTAGTTTCGTCCAGCATCAGGAATACATCGGCAATCTTCGCCTGCGGGTCGGGGAGGGTCAGTATCATAAAGCGCCGCTTGGAATCGTATATCCTTTTCGCGAATATCTTGAGAAGCCGAAGGGCTATCTGGGGATTCCCCATTATCAGGATTTCAAAATTTTTATGGTTGAATTCCAGCACTTTTACCGCGTCCAGGGCAATAGCGGTAGCCGAGCGCGGGGCGCTTTCAAGAATCGCCATTTCCCCGAACATCTCCGAAGGGCCGATAATATCCAGTATCTTTTCTACCTGCCCGAACATTTTTACCAGCTCCACCCGGCCCGACTGGATCATGTAAAAGTTGTCGCCCGGCTCGTATTCGGAAAAAATTATCTCGCCGGGCGCGAAGTCCCGGGCAAAACGGCTGAAGGCGTCCTGGTTCATAGCCGCCATCTTAACCCCCCATACCCGCAAGGGCTTTTTCCGCCTTTGCCCTGGCGTCCGAATCGCCGCTTCCAGCAAGGGCAACAATCTTCTTGTAGAACAGCGCCGCCTGATCCCCGCGGTTCAGTTTTTCATAGCATTGGCCTATAAAAAACAGTACATCCCCCATATCGGGATGTTTAGGGTACTTTGCCAGCACCTGGGTATAGTGCTTGATACAGTCTTCGTACTTCCCCATAAAGAAAATACAGCGGCCCATGTCGAAAAAACTTTTAGCCGCGTATTCAGGATCGGAAGCCGCCCCCGCGATTTTTTTAAACGCGGCAAAGGCCTCCTGGTACTTTTTTTGGGAAAAGATGTCCAAGGCCCCGGCGTAAGCCTGCTTGCCGCCCGCTGCCGCCGCCGCCGCTCCTGATCCCGGCCCCGCCCCCGTACCCGGCGAAGCCTTGCCGTATTTTTTCAGGTAGATTTCCGCGGCTTCAAGGTATTTGGATGCCATACCGGCAAATTTGCCCGCAGGGTAATAGGTAAGATACCTGGAACTCACATAGCGGGCCTCGGAAAAACGCTTGTTTTTAATGTAGTACTCGCCCAGCTTGAAAAGCCCCGCTTCGGGGTCCTGCGCGCCGGATTCCGTCAGGCTGGACAGCTGCTTATGGACCCGCCGCATCTGGGTCGAAAACACCGTAAGCATCTTGAAAACAATCCGGGTATTGGCGGAGGCCATCCGTTCAAATTCCGGCACCGTAAAGGCCATAAGCGTGCTTTCATTCATAACCATAGCGGTTTCTTCCCGGGGGTACTTGCCCAGGGCGGATTTTACCCCGAAAAATTCCCCGGCCTGCACCGTTTCGCGTATATCCTGGCCGGTTTCAATATCCTGATAGGTAATATTCACCTTCCCCTTCTGGAGAAGGAATATCTTGTCCGCGCCGTCACCCTGAAAATAAATAACCGACTTCGGCTGGTATTGCAGTGTTTTCGGCATTCAAATCCCCACCATTTTTCCTCTAACCTTTAATATAAGAGTATCGGCAGATTTGCCCATTTGTAAACACCCATTCCGCATAATACGGATAATCCGGGCGCATTTCCGGCGCTCCGCGCCGGAAACCGGGCTTTGCGGGACAAAACCATGCGGTGCATGGTTTTGTGGGCGCACCCCAAGCGTCCAGGGATGGACGCATTACGGAAGCAAATACGCGAAGCGGATTTGCGAGTGCGCCCCGGCCGGAAATCCGACGCAGGATGTGGCGGATTGTAGGCTCCGCTTTGCTCCATTCTTTGCGCCTGGCGGCACAAAGAACGCTCTAGCCCCTCCGGGTCTTACGCGCCCCTCCAATCCCTTGCGCGATTGGGAGTGAAAGGGCCTTAATGCTTACGTTTCTATTATATTTGCCCGGCTGGGCGTTGACCGCCCTTCTTTCAAAGCATATCATTGGTATTATGGAAGAAGCCGGGATTATGAGCAGGCTGGCCTCCAGTTTGTCCCTGACGGAACGGAAGGATCTGCTTGAAAAGCTTAAAAGCCTGTCGCTTATTTCGAAGGATCCCCTGTACCAGGACACGGACGATCCGAATCTTGACGGGGACGCGGAACGGCGTTTTTCGAAACTTTCCATATTTTTGCGTATCTGGTACTACATTCTGGGGCTTCTTAAGTCCCAAACCCCTCTCGCGGTTTTTAAAAACAGGGAGCTTGCCAAACTCGGCAAAGAGGCGGAGGCAAGGGCCGCCGGATTCTACAGCGCTTCGGGCTACCTGCTCCCGCAGTTCTACGAGGCGGTCGGCAAGCTCAAGGCTAATTCCCGTTTCTTCTACTCGGCCCTGGATATGGGCTTTAGCCGTGACAAGGGGGCCTTTTACGGATTTCTGGGGTCCCTTGAAATGGAAGAAATCCACTCCCGGCTGGTTTCCGAGACGGACCCCGCTATCATCGCGGACAGCCATCCCGAATTGTCCGAATCGGCCCTGCGGCAGCTTGCCCAAAGGGAATTTGAAGAGGCTATCCAGGCGATCTCTGAGGAACAGCGGACCAGGATGTACGCCAATGCCCGATCCCTGACCTGCCTTAGAGAACTTTCTTCCTTTTTGTATGACCGCTTTATCATGGCTTTTACAAATAACGCCGGTTTTGGCGGTATGGCCTGCAAGGCCGTTATTGTGCGGGACGCCCTGATCAGCCTGAATAATATTCTCTTTTCCCTGAAAGAATGCCCTTCCATGAGTCTGCTTGAATCGCTTTTTGTTTTTATCCTCCAGGAACAGGGGGCCGGCGCCGGTGCGGATATACAGTCGGAAACTCAAAAGCTCCTTACCCAGGCGGAAATTTCCATTGCCGCCATCCGGGACTTTAACCGGAAAATCCCCCTTGCCCTGATTGCCCGGCTTGCCGCCAGGGACATATCCCTGGCCCCGAAGGCTGTTTCCGGGGGGGAGGACTGGTTCCAGCTCTACAAGGATTACTGGAAACGGCATATCGATTCCGCGTTTTTTGCCTATTTCGGGAACCGCCGCCGCCGGGAATTGCAGAAAACCTGCGCGGACTTCTTCCAGGGCGCGGAACCCAAATCCCTTGAAAACGCCGAATCCGAAACAAAGCCCGACGGGCTTCCGGTGCTTTACGCGGAAAGCCTTGGCTTTCTCCTTACTTTCCATTCCGGCGTTTTTATGACCGCGCTCAACCCCTTCCTGCGGATTGTGCTTATCGACGGGGAATTCCGCAAAAAAGATAACCGGCTGGAGTACACGGAAGATTACAACGAGATCATAAAGCTTGACGACGTGATTAAGCGTTTCGACGAGAATCTTTCTCCCAGGGGCGACTGGGGGAAGCGTTACGCCCAGGCCAGGAAAGAAATATCCGCGCTGACCGCAAAACGGCGGAAAATCCAGATAATCCAGGAAGAGATAAACGAACAGGCCGCCGGCATTATAGAGGGTTCGGACATTGCGATGAACAGCATGGCAAAAGTGCTTAACGGTATTACCGACAAAGAGGCGGACGGCAATTACGACACGCTTTCCAACCTGGCCCAGTTTAACGGAAAAGGTACTGAATTTACGGACGGTTTGAAAAACGCGGCGCTAAAACTGAAGGAAAGCGCGAGGATACTCAAAACCATTGTCCGGCTTGAGACCGGCAAACAAAAATGAATATCAGCTTTTTCTCCCTGGATTTTCCGGATAAAGATCCGCTGTCTGCCCGCTTTCCTTTTGTCTACGACGGCGTGGAACTGAGCCGCCCCGGATGCGCTGTATCTTCCTGTTTCGCGGGCGATATGAGCCGCGCCGCTGGGCAGGACAATCCGGCGCGGGAAAAATTCCTCCGCTCCCTTGGCCTTGGCGGCGCGCCGGTATTTTCCGTCAGGCAGATCCATGCGCGCGATCTTGTTGTTGTGGACCGCCATAGCGCGATTCCGGACCGGGAAGCGGACGGTCTGGCAAGCCGCGACGCCGCCGTAAGCCTCACGGTAACGGTGGCGGACTGCCTCCCGGTGTTTTTGTACGATACCGGGGGGAATGATTCCGGGAACGGCCCTTTCGCCCTGGTCCATTCCGGCCGGAGTGGGACCGGCATAGTCCTGAACGCCCTGCGCCTTATGCGGGAGCGCTGGCATTCCCGGCCCGAAACGATCGCCGCCGTGCTGGGGCCCTGTATCCAGGCCTGCTGCTACCGGGTAGATGAAGAACGGGCGCGCGCGTTTGAGGCGGAATTCGGCGGCCCTTCGGGGGAGTACCCCCTGGGGCCGGTGGCAGGCGAACGCGCCGATCTTCCCGGCGGGCCGGGCTTTTCCCTTGGCCTGCAAGCCGCCAACGCCCGGCTTCTTGCCGGCGCCGGCGTGCGGAACATAGCGGTCTGCCGGGACTGCACCTTTACCGACGAGCGCCTCGGATCTTTCCGCAGGCAGGGGCCCGCCTATACCAGAATGCTCGCGGTACTAAATCCATTGGCCATTGATAAATGAGCTTGTTCCAAAACCCG
>JAIRZS010000240.1 GCA_031267115.1 Treponema sp. | reverse complement strand
TGCGATGTAGCGGCGTACTTCATTTCTTTCTTGTTAATCAGACCATAAAAAACTATCTACAATAAATTGGGCAACTTCTCTCGCATTAGTTATATTTCCATTATGAAAATCTGTTACATGTACCAGTATATGCTTCCTGTCTCCAATTATATAATATTGTATTGTTGTAACCGGAGGTTCTTTATTCATTATTGTAAAAATATACAATGGATTATCGTGTTTAGTAAATGTTCCACTTCCATGTACTTCTGCTTCTGTACCGTCGGCCTGCATCAACAATTGCCTTAATATAGCGTAACGGAATGTCATATGATCTTCTAATATATAAGGATTTCTACCAATTTCAATAGAAATGTTTGTCATATTTGAGCCGATTTGTTCAGTCTTATGTGAATAAAAATATTTTCCGTTTCTTGAATACCTTGTTATTTCTACCCAATCTTCAGGCAATGAAAAAGAACCAAATGATTTTGTTATATCCTTTCCAACAAATTCATAATCCATATCATTCTCCTGTGCATATATATTAATCAATAATACAAAAAATAGAGCGGTCTTTATTGGAAAGCGCGGGTGTAATACCCAAGAACCCGCCTTTCGGCGGGGGAGCTTCAGGGCGAGGTAGTTCATTCCAATATTTTTTATATACATGTTTTTCTCCAGAAATTCAGATATTTCTATTATACACCCTTAATTTATAAGGTGCCAGGTACCAAATTTCTGGATAATTTTTTATCGAAAAAAACGGTGCCTGGCACCAAATTCGGGGCTGCCAGGCAAGACCGGGGATACCACAGCGAAAATTCGCGGGGTTCGTGGTCCTCTTACTTCTTTTACTTTTTCGATTTTGCGGTAAATTCCACAGGCGCCCTTTTTTCCCTTGACACATAACGCAAAAGGCTGGAAATTTACTCTCGATGAACATTATCCTCTTTGAAGTTGACGAAGTCGGGAAGCCCCTTTCCCGCTGGGACGAACGGGCCGCCCACCTCCTTAAAGTGCTGCGCAAACAGGCGGGCGATGTTTTTGACGCCGGAATACTGGGGGGAAGCCTGGGTACCGGGAAGATCGAGTCAGTACGGCTTGACGGTTCCGTCATGTACTCGCTTGACCTGAAAGAGGACCCCCCGGCAAGGGTGCCGGTGCGGATGGGGGTGGGTTTCCCGCGGCCCATACAGCTCAGGCGGCTTTTGCGGGATCTTTCCAACCTGGGGCTTCTGGCAATTGATCTTCTGGGGACAGACCTGGGCGAAAAAAGCTACCGGGATACAAAGCTGCTTTCGGACGGGGGGGCGCGGGCGGCGCTTATCGAGGGGGCGGTACAGGCCCGCGATACCCGGCTCCCGGTACTGCGGAGCTATCCGGATATTGCCGCCTGGATCGCCGAACGGCCCTGGGAGAAAGGCCCCGGACGGATTGCCCTGGCACCCCTCCTGGTCGCGGCGGACAATGTGCTGCCGGAGGGCAGCTTCGCGAACCTTGCCCCGATGAGGCGGCCCATGGTCCTGGCTGTCGGGTCCGAGCGGGGCTGGACCAACCACGAGCGGGATCTTCTGGAAACGGCGGGCTTTACCCGGCTTTCCCTGGGCAGCCGGGCGCTGCGTACCGAGACCGCCTGTATAGCCGCCGCCACGCTCGCTATGGAAAAGATCGGCGAACTGGGGTAATATGTTCCTGTTTGGCGCTGCCTGATGCCCGCGGCGCCGGCCCCTACGGAGGACCGCCTTATGAACCAGGATCAGGTAAAGGAACTCTTGCTCTCCATTGAGGACGCCCCCACGGAATTTCTGGTGATCTTCTCGGGAAAAAAAAGCGCGAAAGTGAACGGTCTCTACAAACCCGATACCAGGGAAATTATTATCCACAACCGTAATTTCAAAACCGAAGCGGGGCAGGACGACAATCTTCTGCTCTATACGGCTATCCACGAATACGCGCACCATCTTCACGCCTGTTCGCGGGGGGGGAGGCTTTCCGCCCGTTCCCATACCGCCGAATTTTGGGCGATTTTCCACGCGCTGCTGGAAAAAGCCGAAGAGAAGGGCCTTTACCGCAATGTGTTTGCCGATTCTCCCGAACTGTTGAAACTTACCGAAAAAATCCGAAACGACTATCTTGCCGAAAACGGGAAACTCCTTAAGGAACTGGGGGAACAGCTTCTAAAGGCGCACGAGCTTTGCGAGGCTGCCGGGGCGCGGTTCGAGGACTATGTGGACAGGGTCCTCCGCATACCCCGTACCGCGGCGAATATAGCGGTCAAGATGTTCCAGTACGATTTAAACCCCCGGGTGGGGTCAGACAATATGCGCTTTCTGGCGGGGATAAGAAACGAGGACGACCGCGCGGCCGCGGAAAAGGCCCTTATTGGCGGCAAGAGTCCCGATATGGTGAAAACCGCCGTCAAGGGAGGTCCGGTACTGCCGGCAAAGCCCCCGCGGCAGGAGGACATTAAAACCCGGCTGGAAAAGGAAAAGGTCCGCCTGGAACACACGATAGCGGGTCTTTCCCGGCGGCTGGGCGAAGTTGAAAAAGAACTGGAAGAACTCTAGCGGCATGGATGCCGCTGTTTTCAGTGCTATCCGGCAGGATGCCGGATTGCGCCCGAAGGGCGGCGCCATGGAGGGCGATTTTTAGCCCGCGCAAGGGATTGCAGCGGTATCCTTTTTTGCCGCAGGCAAAAAAGATACAAGCGTAAAGCCCGGTCCTGCCGCGCAGGCGGCAGGATGCGCCCAAAACAAAAATAATATGACAAAAATTCTATACGCCTATTCTGATATTCAAGAACAGGCGCTTTTTGCCGATAATAGACAGGTATGAATCCTCATTTGAGAAAAGGCTCGATAAAAGGCCGGCTTTTTGTATTGGCGTTTGTTTTTTGTTTTGCTTCCCGGCTGCCGCTCGAAGCGCAGGTAACAGCATCCTTGGCGAGCGGTAACAGAACGAACAGAAGATCGTCCGGGCAGAAATTTCCGGCGCTCTTTTTTCTTGAAACCCTGAACACGTATAAAACTGTGGAAGCGTCGAAGCCCTACTGGGTGGCTACGGAAACGGAGATCAAAGAGCGCTCCCGTGTTCTTGCGGGTGATTCCCCTATCCTCCTCAACGACGATATTCTGGCTTTTTACGGGCATCCCAATTCCGCCAATATGGGTATCCTGGGCCGTTATTCGATTCAGGAACTGGATGCCCGGCTGAGCGCTCTGGCAGAAGAATACAGGGCGGTAAGCGGCGGGCGCGGCGTACGCAAGGCTTTTTACATTATATACGGCACGGTCTGGCCCAAGGGCGACATTGGCATTATCGGGGAGGAGAGGCTGCTGCGGTATATTGAATACGCACTGGAGCATGATATTCTGATTTTTATTGATCACCAGATTGGCCGCTATGATCCTGTGGCCTCCCTGAGGCGGATGCTGCCCTACCTTAAGTACCCGAATGTGCATCTGGCCCTGGACCCGGAATGGCGTACTACCAAACCTATGGAAGAAATCGGCACGGTTACCGCCGCGGAAATCAACGAAGCCCAGCGGGTAATGGAAGAATATATTATCGAAAACAATATTCCCGGGGAACGCCTTTTGGTTATACACCAGTTTAACTGGCGGATGATACAGAACCGGGAACAGGTGGCGGGCGACTTTGAGCGGGTCCGCCTGGTTCACTGCGCCGACGGTTTTGGCAGCCCGTCGATAAAAAGGCAGTCTTACGCATACAATGCCCAGGCAACCAATATGCCCATCAAGGCGTTTAAACTTTTCTACAATTTCAACATCCCCGGCGCGGGCTATGATCACCCCCTTCTAAGCCCGCAGGATGTTTACGCCCTTAGCCCCCGCCCCTATCTGATAATGTACCAGTAACGGCGGCAGCGGCAGGGCAAGCGGGGTTCTTTACATGGTGAATTCCGCGCCCAGATACACTTCCCGCACCATCTCGTTTGTCAGTATCTGCTCCCGGTCCCCCCGGGCGACGATGTTTCCCTCCGCGATGATAAAGGCTTCGGTAGTGATCTCCAGGGTATCCCGGACATTGTGGTCGGTGATAAGGATACCTATTCCTTTTTCTGCAAGGCGGCGGATGATCTGCTTGATTTCATATACCGCGATTGGATCGATTCCGGCGAAGGGCTCGTCCAGGAGGAGGAACTTCGGCTCCGTAGCCAAAGCCCGGGCAATCTCGGTACGCCGTCTTTCGCCGCCGGACAGGGTGTAGCCGTACTGGCTGCGAATCCGGGCTATGCCGAATTCTTCCAGCAGCGATTCCATTTTTTCCTTTTTAGCGGCCTTGTCTATATCCCGGCGGCTTTCCAGGATAGCCCAAATATTCTGCATCACGGTAAGCTTGCGGAAAATAGAGGCTTCCTGGGGAAGGTAGGCGATCCCGGCCCTGGCACGGCGGTACATGGGTTTTTCGGTAATGTCTTCCGCATTTAAGGTAACGTTCCCCACCGTGGGCCTGTAGAATCCGACGATCATGTAAAATATGGTGGTCTTTCCCGCGCCGTTGGGGCCCAGGAGTCCGGCAACTTCCCCGTTCTGCATGGAAAAATTGACCCCTTTGACTACCTCTTTGCGGCCGAATTTTTTGTGGAGGTTGCTGACGGCGAGCATGTGTTCGCCCCGGCGGGACGCGGCGGTTTCTTCGGGCGGCGACAGGGGTCCCGCCGCGAGGGTAAATCCGGGCGGCAAAACTTCCGCCGGGATTTCCGGCGGATTTTCCGGCACGACGTCAGGCAGCGTATCAAGTGTATTAGGCGTATTATCAGCCACGGCTAATCCTCATCCTTTATGGAACCGGAAACGGACCCTTCCATGGTGACATCGTCGGTGTCAAGGTCAACCCGGATACGATCCGCCCGGAACTCATCGCTTTTTTTATAAACCACTGGAAAACCGGAAAGATCCAGGAGTTTTTCATTGCGCCGGTATACCCCGTATTCAGAGCGGCAGACCATTTCGTCTTTGAAAAGCCGCACCGAAATCTGGAAAACGGTGATTTCAGACTCATCATCATATTCGATAAACCGGCCCTTGGCGACTATTTCATTCTTCCGATCCTCAAGGGAAGAATTCCCTTCCAGGCGGGCTACTTTTAGTTTCCGGTCATAACGCATCCTGTCGGTCAGGAAGATGATTTCCTTTTCCTCTTCCATGCCCCACACATTGCCGGAACAATCAATGAACTGATTATCCTCCCCCTGAAGCTCAATGCGGTCCGCCTTGAGAAGGAGATTATCCGATCGAACTTCCGCGTGTCC
>JAIRZS010000193.1 GCA_031267115.1 Treponema sp. | reverse complement strand
ACGCCTTGCCAGGGATAAATGCGGGGGGTAAACTGAATGTATGGCAGATCCCGAACTGGTAAGGGCGTTGGACTATATTCTGAACCGCTGCGACGAAGGCGCTATCGAGGCGGTGTCGGCGGCGGTGCTGCGGAGGAAGCGGGACCTTGCCATGTTCGGCGGCATGGGAAAGCTGCCGGACCCCAAAAAAATGGCGAAAGAGCTTGCGTCCCAAATCAACGTGAACGCCACAGTTGACGGGCTTGCCGGAACGGTCCGGAATATGGCGGCGCGTATTGTTAAGCAGGAAGCGCCGGAGCTGGACGACGGGCAGATAGAGGAGCTTGTCAGGGCCTGGGTACCCGGCGCAGACGGGCGGCAGCCTTCCGCCGGGAACGCCGTACCTGCGGGGCCTTTGCTCGCCATGGTCGGCCAGTTTGTCGCCTATTCGCAAGGGGCCATGGACCCGGCGGAAGAACGGGAACTCCGCTCCGAAATGGGCGCCTGGCCGGATCGTTACTGGAAATCATTCCCCCCGGTAGTACAGGCCCTTGTCAGGGACTATCTCAGGGGGGAAATGGACGAAAAAGAATTCAACGTCAAAATAGGAGCGGCCCTTTCTCTGGGCGAACGCTGACCGGCGGGAGAGTTAGCTGTGTGCCGCGCGACGGGACATTTCTTCTACTCCCCCAGCTTGATTGAATCAAACCAGGCATCGTTGTAGAGTTCCAGCGCTTCCCCTACATCGTCTTTCAGCTCGTTATTGAGGATATCCTCCAGGGTGTAATGCGGCGGGGAAGCCTTTAACGGACGCGCCGCAGCGTTGACGGTCGCGGGAAAGCCGAAGGTATCGGTAAACTCGGCGTAGATATCCGGCCGGTGAATAAAATCGATAAATTTGTAGGCCAGATCGGGATTCGGCGCGCCCCTCGGGATACACATGCTGTCGATGTAGGCAGGGCCGCCTTCGGGCGGGATAAAGAAAACAGTATTGGCAATCAGTTCCTCGTTGTCGGCGATCTCCTCGTAGACAACTTCCGCGTACCCCTGTACCACCCAGAACTCGCCGTTGGCATAGCCCTTGCCGAAAGCCTCGGCGTCGAATTTGGTCAGGTTGGGTTTCCAGACATTGTTGACCAGATCCCGCGCGGCGGCGATCTGGGCCGGATTGCTGGTGTTTACCGAATAGCCCAGGTAGACCAGGGCGTCTCCCAGCACTTCCCGCATATCGTCAAGCATAGTCATGCGGTCCTTAAGCTCAGCGCGGCCGAAGATGGACCAGCTTCTCTCAAAAGCGGGTACTTTGGATGTATTGACGGCAATTCCCGCCGCGCCCCAGTAGTACGGGACGCTGTACTCCATAAGCGGATCGTAGGCGGCCTTTTGCAGCACAAGGGGGTCTATGTTCCCCAGGTTGGAAAGTTTCGACCTGTCGATCTTTTCCAGCATCCCCTGGCTGATCATGATGGAAACATAATCGCCCGACGGAAAGATAACGTCGTAACCGGAACCGCCCGCCTGAAGTTTGGCGTACATCTCCTCGTTGGCCGCGAACTCGTCGTAGATAACGTCCACGCCGTATTCCGCCTCAAATTTTTCGATAACCGAATCCGGGGTGTAGTAGGTCCAGTTGTAAATGTACAGCCGGCCCGATGGCGCGCCCGAAGCCCGGGCGTTCCCGGTATTTTGGCCGGACGCCTGGGCACCCCCCGCTTTTTCCCCTGAACAGCCGCCCAGCGCGGCGAACAGAACCAGCACGATCAGCGCCGCCGAAACGGCGCCGGAAACAGGATTTTTTTTCATCTCCCTATTCCTCCTTATTATGTATCTATATCAGCCGGGGGGCTAAAGCCCCTTCATTCCGCCGATTTTCGCTATCCCCCGCAGTCGGCTAAATAGTTACTCTTTTTTAAATTCCACAATATAGCCGTCTTCGGCGCTCCAAGAAATGTAGACTTCGTCTTTCCAGACAATGTCCGGGCCTTCGTCTGAATAATTGGGGTGCTGCTTCATTACCCGGAACACCACCCCGTCCCGGACTTTGACGTAAAACTTGGTCTGGAATCCTGAATATATAGGTTCGTCCACAACGCCCCGGAAAAGGTTGATATCCTCCCGTTTTGTGGCCGGCTTGTCCCCGGAGATCTTCACCTTTTCGGGCCTTATGGTAAAGCTTACCTTGTCTCCCACCTCTACCCGGTCCACCGTAGTTACTTTGATCCGGTCCAGTTCGGGAATGTCAAGCTCCACAAGGAATACGGCATTTTCCGCCGGCAAGGCCGACGGCAGGGCGGTAACTGAAGCCACCGTCCCGTCAAACAGATTTGTCTCCCCGATAAAGCGCGCCACAAAGTCCGTAGCCGGGCTTTCGTAAATTTCGTGCGGCGTCCCCACCTGCAGCACGTCGCCCTGGTTCATAACCGCAATCCTGTCCGAAACTGAAAGGGCCTCCTGCTGGTCGTGGGTAACATAGATAAAGGTAATGCCGATTTTGTCGTGTATCTCGTCCAGTTCTATAAGCATGCGCTGGCGCAGTTTCGCGTCCAGCGCCGAAAGCGGCTCGTCCAGAAGCAGCACCCGCGGCTCGTTGATCAGCGCCCGCGCGATGGCCACCCGCTGTTTCTGCCCGCCGGAAAGCTGGCTGGGTTTTTTGGAGGCGTGGCCTTCAAGCTGCACTAGGCGCAGATAGTCGTTTACCCTGGAGGCAAGTTCCGCCTTTGGAGAATGTTTAAGCCTGAGGGAAAAGGCGACATTTTCAAAAACCGTAAGATGGGGGAACAGCGCGTAGTTCTGGAAGATCGTATTAACCTGCCGGTTATTCGCCGGCAGGGGCAGCACGTCCCCGCCGTCCAGGCTGACCGATCCCGTATCGGGAAATTCAAAACCCGCGATAATCCTCAGCAGGGTCGTTTTACCGCACCCCGACGGCCCAAGAAGGGAAAAAAACTCTCCTTTTTTGATCTTCAGGTTGATGTTGTTCAGCACCTTAAAGTCGTCAAAGGATTTGTAAACCCCTTCGATATCTACATCGCTCCCTTTCAATCCGCCCTCCGCATCCTGAATAATGAAATATGCGGGGGCTTTAGCCCCCCGACTGAATAGTTACAACATTGCAAGAATTCGAGCCAATGTCAACAGGTTAGGAATGTATCCGGCGCCTTTCCGGCCAGTTAAGCTTAAAAAACCACATAATATCATATTCCGGCATATCCGGGACTGCGGCCGGAAAGGCGGAAGTTTCGAAAGAAGGATACAGTGCGGCGGATCCGGCGCGGGAGCCTGCCGGGAACTCTTTGTATAGATATGCGAAAAGCCCTTCGTGTATGGCATCCATCATGCAGGGTAAAGCAATTTTCTCAGGTTTTTGTGCGCATTTTTTGCGGCCCGGCCGCAAAAAACCGGGCTATCCGGGGCTCCGCTATCGCTCCGGTCCCCGGCGGCGCGCCGGGGACCGCTTCGCGCCCCTCCTATCCCTTGCGCGTTCCAAAATCCGGCATCCATGCCGGATTTTGGAATCGGAGTTTGCCTGCGGCAAACTCCATCTATCCGCCGATGGCGGATAGCAATGGAAACAGCGGCATCCATGCCGCAGGCATCAGGCATCAGGCATTCTATGGGAATTTTACCGCTAATTATTGGAAAGCGCGGGTGTAATACCCAGGAACCCGCCTTTCGGCGGGGGAGCTTCAGGGCGAGGCGTTTCCGCTGATCTTCTGAAACCTTTTCCCGGATAGTTCACAAAATGTTTTATCAATTTCAATTCCTATATAGTAGCGCCCGCCTGCAAGGCCGCAGGCAGCGCCCGTTGTACCCCCGCCGTTAAACGGATCTAAAATTATATTTCCCGGATTGGTCGATGCGGTAACGATTCGCATTAATAAACTGACAGGTTTTTGTGTAGGGTGTTTTCCAAACTCTTTTTCCGTCTTTGCGGGAGTAGGAATAGACCACACGGATCTCATCTGCGTATTTTCCTTTTTTAATTTATCTTCAGGGAATTTTCCGTTTTTTAGCGCATCATAATTAAAAATATGTTTTTCCATTTTGTCTTTTCTGGCCCATATAATCGTTTCATGCGATGCCGTAAAAAAGCGGCAGCTTAAATTCGGAGACGCATTTGGCTTGAACCAGGAAATATCATTTAGTATGTGAAAATTGTTCTTTTGCAATAAATAGCCGCATTGATATATGCTGTGGTA
>JAIRZS010000099.1 GCA_031267115.1 Treponema sp. | reverse complement strand
GGCGGTAGAGGTAAAAACAAAACCGACTGTGGAAGACGTGAAGGACCACATCGGCCGTATGGAAAAGCTGCGGCGTTATGCCGACGGGCACGGCGATTCGCGGCGGCTTATGGGGGCGGTGGCCGGGGCGATTTTTCCGGACGGGGTAAAATCCTTCGCGCTGAAGAGCGGCTTTTACGTAATTGAACAGGCGGGGGATACGGCAAAGATCGACGTTCCCGACGGCTTTATTCCCAGGGAATGGTAGCGTATACGGAAGGGGGCCTGTACGCAATACCGCTGTGAACCGGGGTAGTTTTTCGCGCCTTGCGCGCAGGGAAAAAGGCCCCGCTACGGAACGCGCAAGGGATTGAAGCGGTATCCTTTTTTGCCATGGGCAAAAAAGATACAAGCGTAAAGCCCGGTCCGCGCACCAGAGGCGCGCGGATGCGCCCGGAATTAAGAATATTCCAAAAATTAAATATTTCCCCGAGCCCGGTTGGTTTTGGGGAGGCCTCTTTTTTTTTATTTTTTTTTCTGCTAGATTGAAGCAAATTCGGGGGCAAGCGCATATATATAGTATGGGGGCTTTTTCCGAAACCCGGGCGGCTTGGGAAGGCCCCGGGCCTAATTATCGTAACGGGAGTAAGAGAGTGGCTAAGATGAGCGGTGAACAGTCGGAAAAATCCAGGGGCAATCCCCTGGCTACCTCGGAGGAGAAGGCCAAGGCGCTGGAAGCGGCGCGCCTTCAAATTGAAAAGCAGTTCGGGGCCGGCTCCCTTATGAAGCTGGGGACCCATGTTAATGCCTCGGGAATAGAGACCGTCCCCTCCGGCTCCATCCTGCTTGACGAGGCCCTCGGTATAGGCGGCTATCCCCGGGGAAGGATCATCGAGATTTACGGCCCTGAGTCTTCGGGGAAAACGACCCTAGCCCTGCACGCTATTGCCGAAGCCCAGAAGCTCGGGGGTATAGCCGCGTTTGTGGACGCGGAACACGCCCTGGACCCGCTGTACGCGAAAAACCTGGGTGTCAATATCGACGAACTCTGGATTTCACAGCCGGATACCGGCGAGCAGGCCCTGGAAATAACGGAAAACCTGGTCCGTTCGGGCGCGGTGGACGTTATCGTGGTGGACTCTGTAGCGGCGCTGACGCCCCAGGCGGAAATCGAGGGCGATATGGGCGACGCCCACATGGGTCTTCAGGCCCGGCTTATGAGCCAAGCCCTGCGCAAGCTTACCGCTACTATAGGCAAGTCCCGCGCCGTCCTTGTCTTTATTAACCAGACGCGCATGAAGATCGGCGTGGTGTACGGCAACCCGGAAACCACTACCGGGGGCAACGCCCTTAAATTTTACGCCTCGGTGAGGCTCGAGGTGCGCAAGACCGAGACTATTGAAGGCGGCAAAGACGAAGACGCGCTGGGAAACCGGGTGCGGGTCAAGGTGGTGAAGAACAAGGTGGCCCCGCCGTTCCGCCGGGCGGAACTGGAAATCATGTTTGGCAAGGGCGTTTCCGCTCTGGGGAGCATTCTGGACGCGGCCATCAAGCATGATATTATCGACAAGAAAGGCGCCTGGTATTCCCTTGGCGAAGAAAAGATAGGCCAGGGCCGGGATAACGTCAAGGTTTTTCTGGAGGAAAGGCCGGAGCTGGTCGCCGAAATAGAGGCGAAGCTGCGGAAGATCATGTTCCCCGGCCTGGACGCGGGCGGTAAGGCCCCGGCGGAAAAGCCGGCCGGACCCAGGCCCGCCGCCGCCGAGCCGGCTGTAGCGGAAAGCAGGCCGGTATATGCCGCGGCGGAAATGTTGGAACCGGCCGCCGGGGAACTGCCCTATGAAGAGCCGCCGGTCACGGTGATCGGGGTCCCTCCCGGGGAAGCCGTGCCGCGCCCCGGCCCCGGCCGGCCGCCGAAGTCCGCCCCGGCGCCGGTTCCGGCGGCCCCCCCGCCTGTCAGGCAGGGGCCGGGAAGGCCCCGCAAGAACCCGTAACACGCGGGTATACGGC
Organism: Treponema sp.; assembly: GCA_031267115.1. Lineage (GTDB taxonomy): Bacteria > Spirochaetota > Spirochaetia > Treponematales > Breznakiellaceae > JAIRRR01. The sequence goes on along the minus strand of JAIRZS010000099.1, from coordinate 4,250 downwards.
TATAATTAAGGCGCTTGAGAAGTTTCCCCAAAATTAACCGAATTTTTTTAAAATGCCCATATATCTGTACATAGTGAGAATCTGTTCCAAAAATTGAAGTTTTGGAACAGCCTCACTTAGCTGTAGTTTTCTCCATGTATTCAAGAGAATTCTCCATTTACGGCAAGACAAAGTGGCGTCACAATGTAGGGCTATAAGGGAATATGTATGGGTTTGGCAGAATTGGTGGAAATATCCCGGTTTTACGGCTCCAGGGCCGGTTATGTGATGGCCGGCGGGGGTAATACTTCTTTTAAGGACAGGGAAACCCTGTACGTTAAAGGTTCCGGCACCAGCCTGGGTACTATCGAGGCCGGGGGCTTTGTCAGGATGGACCGGAAGAAGCTGGCCCTTGTCTGGGAAAAGAAGTACAGCGACAACGCGGACGAGCGGGAACAGGCGGTTCTTGCCGGCTTAATGGCCGCCCGCAGCCCGGGCGAGGAAAGCAAGCGGCCCAGCGTGGAAACCCTGCTCCACGACCTGCTGCCCTTTAGCTATGTGGTTCACACCCACCCCTCGCTGGTAAACGGCCTTTGCTGTTCCAAAGACGGTGAGGCGAGGGCGGCCGAGTTTTTTGACGGTGAAGCGGTCTGGATTCCCTCCTGCAACCCCGGCTATGTCCTTTCCTCGCTGGTAAAGGCGGCGCTTGGCGCGTACCGTTCCCGCACGGGGAAAGATGCCTCGATTATCCTGCTTCAAAACCACGGGGTTTTCGCGGCCGCGGATTCGACGGACGGCATTAAGGCGATTTACGGGCGGGTTATGGGCGTATTGGAAAAACATATAAAAGAAAGGCCGGATTTTTCCGGCAGGGCGTCGGAATATGGTAATTCCGGGGAAACGGCGGAACGGCTCGCCCGTCTCGCGGGCGGGAACAGCGTTGCGGTGTTTGAACGCAACAACGAGTTCGCCCGCCTTGTGGAAGACGCTTCTTCGTTTTACCCGGTATCGTCCGCGCTGACGCCGGATCATATTGTCTATTCAGGAAGCGCCCCCCTGTTTATAAACGCCGCGGATCTTTCGCCCGCGCCAGGGCTGGAGGCGCTTTGGAAAGATCATCTGGAAAAAACAGGGCGCGTCCCCAAAATCGCGGCGGTCCAGGGGCTGGGCGTTTTCGGCATCGGCGATTCGGAAAAGGCAGCGCGGCTTTCCCTTTCCCTGTTTGCCGATACGGCTACGGTATCAAGATACGCCCTTTCATTCGGGGGGGTGCTGTTTATGTCCCAGGACAAGATTGATTTTATCAATAATTGGGAAGTGGAACAGTACCGCGCGAAAATCGAGGCGTCGAAAAAATAATTTTAGAACAAGGCTGTTTCAAAAAGGCTTTTCCAAAACCGGACGGGCTTTGGGAAATGCTTCCAAGCCTTGTATTTTAAAACAGGCCCGGATATCTGTCCGGAATGCCGGTTAATTGTAATTATCTCTACAATATGAGGAGGGAAACATGAAAGAGTATCGGAACGGCGAGGCTGTAGAGTCCGCCTATGCCATGGCAAAAGATGTGTACGCCGGATTCGGGGTGGACACCGGTAAGGCCATTAAGGAGGCGCTGGGCATCCCGGTGTCCGTCCATTGCTGGCAGGGCGACGATGTTACCGGGTTTGAGGGCGCCCAGGGGCTTTCGGGCGGCGGGATTATCGCCACCGGCAATTACCCCGGAAAGGCCCGGAACGGGGACGAACTCCGCGCCGACACGGAATTCGCCTTTACCCTGATCCCCGGGGAAAAGCGGTACAACCTGCACATGCACTACGCGGAACCGGACGGCAAGGCCGTGCCCCGCGACAAGCTGGAACCCGGGCATTTCAGAAAGTGGATGGACTGGTCAAAGGCGAAAAAAATACCCCTGGATTTCAATTCCACGTTTTTCTCCCACCCCCTGGCGGAAGACGCCAGCATGTCCAGCGCGGACAGCAGTATCCGCCGTTTCTGGATAGACCACTGCGCCGCCGCCCGGAAGATCGCATCGGCCTTCGGCGAGAACCAGGGCTCGCCCGCGGTACACGACATCTGGCTCCCCGACGGTTCCAAAGACCTGCCCGCGGACAGGCTCGGCCCCAGGCAGCGGCTTAAAGACGCGCTGGACGAAGTCCTGGCGGCCCCCATGCCGCAGGGGACCGTCCTCGACGCGGTGGAGTGCAAGCTTTTCGGCATAGGGAGCGAGTCGTATGTAGTAGGTTCCCATGAATTCTACATGGGGTACGCGGTGCAGAAACAGATATACCTCTGCCTTGATACCGGGCATTTCCACCCCACGGAAACTATCGCCGACAAGATTTCCGCAATCGCGCTTTTTGTGCCGGGCCTCCTGATCCACTTCAGCCGGGGGCTGCGCTGGGACAGCGATCATGTCACCACATATTCCGACGATATCCGCGAGGTATGCCGGGAGATTGTGCGTACCGGCGTGCTGGGCAAGGTTAATATAGCGCTGGACTATTTTGACGCGTCGATCAACCGTATCGCCGCCTGGGTTATCGGCAGCCGCAGCCTCAGGAAGGCCTTCCTGGAGGCGCTCCTGGAACCTTCCGGGCTTCTGGTAAGCGCGGAAAAAGCCGGGAAAAAACACGAACGCCTCGCCCTGCTTGAGGAATTTAAAACATTGCCCTTCTCCGCGGTATGGGATAAACTCTGCCTTGATGCCGGAGTCCCGGTCGGGACCGGCTGGTTTGCCCATGTAGACGATTACGAGGACAGTGTACTGCGAAAACGCGTATAGGCGGTGAGTTTATGGATTATATAGCGGTCATTGATATCGGGATGACCAACAAGAAGGTAGCCGTTTACGACGAATCCCTTTCCCAGGTAGACGCCCGGTACCGGAGCTTTCCGGCGAAAATAACCGACGGCCTTGAGACCCACGACCTTGAGGCAATGGAGGAATGGTTCCTCGACGAGCTTGCGTCTGTGTCGAAAAAGTACCCCGTCAAGGCGATAGCGGTTTCCACCCACGGGGCGAACTTTGTCTGCGTCGGGAAAGACGGCAGGCCGTCGGTCCCCTGTATCTTCTACACCCATGAACCCGGCGACGATTTTCACCGCCGTTTCTACGGGCGTTTCGGCAGCCCCGAGGAGCTCCAGAAAAAAACCGGCACCCCCTATTTAAAAGCTATGATCAACACCGGCAAGGGCGTCCTCTTTGCCATGGAAAAATACCCGGAGGCCTTTAAAAATACCGAGCATCTGCTCATGTTCCCCCAGTATTGGGGCTTCCGGCTGACCGGCAAAAGCGGGGCCGAGTGCACCTATATGGGCTGCCACGGCTACCTTTGGGATCAGACAGAGGGCAGGCTTTCCGATGTGGCGGAAAAAATGGGGGTGGCCGGCCTTATGCCCCCGAAACTCAACCGTTCCTGGGATGTACTGGGGACCGTTACCGGGGAAGTTTCCCGCAGGACAGGCCTTGGCCGGGACGTGATCGTCACCATGGGCATCCACGATTCCAATTCCTCCCTGCTCCCGCATTTCGCCAAAAAAGGGGAAACCGGCTTTCTTTTAAATTCAACCGGGACCTGGTGCGTCGGCATGAACCCGGTAAAGGAATTCGGTTTCGCCCCGGATGAATTGGGCAAGGTAGTGTTTTTCAATATTTCCGCCTTTGGAAGCCCGGTAAAAACCACGATCTTCCAGGGCGGGTATGAATTTGAAATCTGGTCGAAAATCCTGATGTCCCTTCACAAGAGGGACGATCTCCCCCCGTACCGGGAAGATCTGTACCGGCGGCTTCTCGGCGAAAAGAAGGTCTTCCTGCTCCCGGAACTGGTCCAGGGTTCGGGCCAGTTCCCCCGGTCAAAGCCGCGGGTCCGCGAAGGCGGCAGGGATTATCACTACGCCGATATTGCCGGGGAAACAGCCCTTACCGGGAAAACGCCGCCCTGTTTTAAGGACTACGAGACCGGCTTTGCGGCTCTGCGCCTGTCCCTGGTAATGCAGTCCCTTACCGGCCTTGAGCGCACGGGGCTGGCCCCGGGTGTGGAAATTTTTACCGAAGGCGGCTTCCGCAAAAACGAAGCCTACAACGCGCTGCTCTCCGCGGGCTTTAAGGACAACCGGATGTTCCTCACGGATATTGCCGAAGCCACCGCCCTGGGCGCGGCCATGACAGCCAAAATGGCGCTTACCGGCCAGGGGCTTTCCGATCTTGCCAGGGATTTCGAGGTAGACTACCAGGAACTGCCGAAGGCCGAAATCCCCGAACTCGCCCCCTA
>JAIRZS010000089.1 GCA_031267115.1 Treponema sp. | reverse complement strand
CTACCCCCGCTTGGCAATTTTTGGCGAGTGTAGACTGAATAGTTACATGCCTCCTATAGGCAAACTCCGATGCCAAAATCCGGCAGGCTGCCGTTTTCGGCGCAGCCGGCGGCATGGATGCCGCTGTTTTTTTTGTTATCCGCCAACGGCGGATAGATGGAGTTTGCCGCAGGCAAACTCCGAGGCAAAAAATCGCCACGGAGGGCGATTTTTTGCCCGCGCAAGGGATAGAAGCGGTATCCTTTTTTGCCGGAGGCAAAAAAGATACAAGCGTATAGCCCGGTCCTGCCGCGCCGAATTTTCGGCGCGGCAGGATGCGCCCAAATTCCGAAATAACCGGATTTAAGGTTGCTTCCCCAAAAACTGAAGTTTTGGGAAAGCCTCTTATTTATCCTCCAAATTTTTTTCCACGTGGAGCATCCGCCCTATGGCAAGCTCCTCGGGTATATATACGTTCCCGCAGCGGGGACAGCCGGGCAGTTCGACCGGGAACGACGAATTCATGTAGCTCAAAGTTACCGGAAGGGGAACCAGCGGGACGCCGCATTTGACGCAGAGCAGCTCCTCAGTAATTTCAAGCCCGGTGTCGTACTTTTCCATGACCAGTTTCCGTATCAGGTAACGATGGCGGTCATGCGGTGGGAGTACGCGTTATAAACACGGAAACCGCCGCCTTCCGGGATATACTCGACCCAAAAAGTTACATTGGCCGGCCTGTGGCTCGCGATAAAATGCCCGGTCCCGGGGTCCTGGAATTTCCCCTCCCCCGCCTCGGCCCGCTCTATCACCCCGGCGATATCGCTTTTCAGTATGTGGGTCCTCTCGATCTTTTGCTCAAGCTCCCCGTCCAGCGCCAGTTCCATGGTTTTGCCCGCCTCCGTTTCCTCGTCCCAGATTTCCTTTAGCAAAACGCGCCGGAGCGCGGCCCGGTTGTCCTGCCGCCGCGACCAGGTGGGGCTTTTCCACGCTTCGGGCGCTGCGGCAAGAGCCGTTTCAGGGGCAGGGTAGAGAAGTTCCAGAAGGTGCCGCGTGTCGCGCCCCCTGGAACGGAACCTGTCCCGGCAATTAATACAGTAAGTCAGAAGCGGCCCCTCCGCGTCAAGCTGCCCGAGGGCGCAATCGGCCAGAGCCGAAGCGGTTTCCTCGTTTACAAACTGGGCCAGGCCGCCGTACCCGCAGCAGGGGTCCTGTTTTTCAGGGGCGCCCTCCCGGATCTTTACCCCTATAAGGGCGGCGAGGCCGCGCGCGTGGGCCTTGATTTTCCCGTCCCCGCGCGCTCCGCAGGCATGGTGCAGGACCATTGATTCAGGGATACCGGGGGCGGCCCCGCCTGTTTTCCGGGCAAGGCCGTTTTCGGCCAGTACCCCGAAGATATCGCCTGCATCAATCCCCATGAGATCGCGCAGGGCCGACACGCAGGTAGGGCAGGCGGCTATGATTCTTGGGCTTCCGAGACTCTCCCATGAAAGGCAAAGCTTTTCCTTTGCCTCCCCGAAAGCCGCCGCCTCCCCGGCCCAGTGGGCCATGATCCCGCAGCATCCCAGAAGAATGCCTACACCGCCGGGAAGGGCGGCCATAAGGTCCGCGTAAACCCTGCGCACCAGTTCCGGCTCCGAGGCGGGAAGCTGGCAGCCGGGGAAAAAGAGGTGCGCCGGCTTTTCAAAGCCCGGCTGGGAACGGCAGAGGAAAAAGGAAGGGGACATGCTGTAACGCATGTCCAGCAGGGCAAATTCATGGGCGGACGGGGGCATCTTGCCGGACTTTACCATGTGCTTCCGGGCGGCAAGGAATACGTCCGCCAGGTTAAGGCCGTTGGGGCAAATGGCGCCGCACTGGGAGCAGAGGGCGCATTCGTTGATCATGCCGTTGGCGTCGTGGTTGCCCATCGCTATGGACAGGTTGTTGTACACCGTCCTGACATAGCGCCGGGGATTGGATTTGTATTTCTGCATAAAGGCGCATTTTTTTACGCACTCGTTACATTCGCATTGAAGGCAGCGGGCGGCTTCCGCGGCGGCTTCCGCCTCCCCGTACCCGCCGCTTTTTGGAATCGCCGGCCCGGCGGGGACCGCTGCGCCAAGGCTGGTAAAGAGCCGGGTTTCAAAGCTCCCCTCCCGTTCCCGGCCGGCGTCCACTGAGACGCCCTGGAAAAGGCGGTCCATGGTAATGGCGGCGCTTACGCCGTCAAAAATATCGTAAATGGCCGAATTGCCCTTGCCTGAAAAGCCGGGCAGGCGGCCGGACCGCCTTCCCGCGAGAAGCCCCTGCCGGGGTGTCAGCAGGGTCGCGCCGTCCGCAAGCCCGTCCAGGGGGGAGGCGCAGGCCGCGTACACCGCGCCGTAACCCTTGCCAAGCAGGGAAGCCGGGCCGTCCGGGGTATCAAGCGGGACGGAAGATCCGTACTCGACATTCACCGGCATTTTAAGGAGGGCCGCGATTTCCCCTGCCAGCGCCTTTTCGGCGAGGGGGTCTTCCCAGGATAAAAGCCATCCGCCAAGCCGGGAAGACGCCTCGAAAATGGTTACCTTATAGCCCTTCCTGGCAAGGCTGTTTGCCGCGGCAAGGGCCCGCAGCCCGCCGCCGATAATGGCGGCCGCCTGGCTTTTCTTGGGAAGCAGGAAGGGCGGCTCGGAGGGGGCGCCCGCAGCGCAAAATACAAACCGCTCGAGAAGGCCCATTTCCACGCCCCCCCCCAGCCCGGCCCTTTTGCAGGGGTTTTTACAGGGGGCGTCGCAGGCCAGGGCCGCAAGGGGCGCGAGAGGCACCCCCTTCGCGTAAAGTTTCCAGGCCTCGGCGGTTTTGCCGTCCCGGATCAGGGAGACGAATTTTCTGGCGTCAAGATGCACGGGACAGGCCGACTGGCAGGCGGGGGGATCCTCCTGTGTACAGAGGGCCTCCACCTGGCGCAGCAGGTCCTGATCCAGAAATGTCTCGACAGTAACTTTGGCGGGCATAGCTTCCTGTATAATAAGAAAAACCCTGCCCCGGAGGAAGGCCCCCGGGACAGGGTATGCAATCGCTGTTAGGCCTTTACTTTCGCAAGCCCGGCCTTGACTTTTTCAGGAAGCGCGGGAATTTCCGTGATCCGCACGCCGCACGCCTGGTAAATGGCGTTCAGCACAGCCGGATGGGAAGCGCAGAGGGGTACCTCGCCGACACCGGACGCGCCGTAGGGGCCGCTGGGCCTGGGTACCTCGGCGTACTCGATGACAAAGTCATCGGGGATATCCTCGATCATCGGAAGGCCGCAGGCCGCCAGGGTGGTGTGCTTTTTCAGGTCCTCGAAGTCTTCGGTCAGCGCGAGGCCTATGCCCTGGGCTATGCCGCCGTAAATCTGGCCGTCAACCACGGACTTGTTGATCACCTTGCCTACATCGGCAATAGTATAGAAGGCAATTACCTTTACCTTGCCGGTTTCGGTGTCCACCTCGACAGTGGGCATGAAAAGCTCGTACATGTAGTTGGAGAAAGGCGCGCCCTGGCTTGTCTCCAGATCGCAGTTGGAACACATGTCCGCGACCCAGCTCCCGTCGTACTTTACGGGAATATTCTCGGCGGCCATTTCGTCGTAGGTCCGGTAGCTCCCGTCCGCTTTTTTCATGGCGTTAAGAAGCGCCTCGCTGGCGATACGGATGGCGTTGCCGGTCACTACGTTGGAGCGGCTGCCGCCGGCCGGCCCCGAATTGGGGGTAATAGCCGTGTCGTTCATGACCAGGATAATATCCTCCGGCTTGATACCCGCGTGGCGCAGGGTCTCGTGGGCCATGGTAAGGGTGCCAATATCGGCGCCCTGCCCGTGATCCTCCCAGCTTGACCAGACTTTTACCTTCCCGCAGGACTGCAATTCCACCGTGGCGGCGGACGAATCCGGGCCGTCAAGCCCGCAGCCGTATACGCCGATGGCAAGGCCGACGCCGTATTTGTACTTGCCGCCCTTGGCGTTCAGCCCCTTTACCCGGTCCCTTTCCGCGTAGTATTTGGGTTTCAGGGTATCCATCATGCCGGGCAGGGAGAACACCTCCGGGACCTGGCCGGTAATATTGGTGCAGCCTTCGCGGTAGACATTCCGGTAACGGATCTCGAAAGGATCAAGCCCGGCCTTTTCCGCCAGAATATCCACCAGGATTTCCGAACCCAGTTCCGCTTCCGGCGCGCCGTAGCCCCGGAACGCGGAACCCCAGGCGTGGTTGGTAGCCACCGTGTAATTCTCCGTGCGGATATTCGGCACATCGTAACCGGCCATGTGGTACTGGGCGAGCCGCAGGGTAAGAAGATCGCCGAATTCCGAATACGGCCCGTGGTCCAGGATATTTTTCCCTTCCAGGGCCAGTATTTTGCCGTCTTTGTCCGCCGCAAGCTTCAGGTTCATAAAGGTGGGCGACCGCTTCCCCGTATAGGTTATCTGCTGGTGCATGTCGTACACCAGGGAAACCGGCCGGTTGTCGCAGGCAAGGCAGGCAACCCCTACCAGGGCTTCCATAGTGGGGGAGAATTTGTACCCGAAAGTGCCGCCCGCCGGGTTCTGCACCAGGCGGAGCTTGTCAAGCTCGACCCCGATTCCGGGGGCTATCATGGCCGCGTGCAGGTGTATGGCGATTGACTTGGAGTGGATGGTCAGGCGGCCTTCCCCGTCAACATAGGCCTGCCCGCAGTCCGGCTCCAGGGGAAGATGGGGCTGCCTTGAGCAGTAGGAATGGACCTCGGCGGCAAACGGGGCTTTGGCAATAAGGTCCGCCGTTTCGCCGCCCTTCTTGTTGTCAATCCGGAAGTACACATTGGGCGTTCCGGGATGAATCTCGATAGCATCGTCGGCCATAGCGGCGGGGGCGCTCATATAGGCCGGGAGCAGTTCCAGATCAACCTTGACCTTCTTGGCCGCGGCCTTGGCCTGTTCCACCGTATCGGCGGCGACAATGGCGATAGCGTCCCCGTACTGGAACACCTTTTCGTCGCACAGGATGGGGCGGTCCCAGCCGTCACCCTTGTTGGTCGGGAAGGTGATAAGCCCGGTAATGCGGTTCCGGCCTTTGACATCCTTGTGGGTTACAACCTTGTAGACGCCGGGCATCTTCTCCGCTTCGCTCGCGTCGATACCCTTGATCTTCGCGTGGGAAACTTCCGCCTGGACCAGGGCCAGGTGCAGGGTCCCGGCAGGCATCTTCAGGGCGACATCCGCGCCGAAGTCCCACTTTCCGGTTACCTTCGCCTTGGCGGAGGGGCGGTGGTAGTAGGTCCCGATGATCTTGTTGCCCACCGGCTTAAAGAGCAGATCCTCTTTCGGCATTTCCCCGCGCAGGACCTTTGCCGCGTCCATAACCGCGTCCACCAGAGGCTTGTAGCCCGTACAGCGGCAGGCGTTCCGGTGCTGCTGGAACCACTTCCGCACCTCTTCCCTGGAGGGGCTGGCGTTTTCCGCCAGAAGCTGCTTCGCGGACATGATAAAACCCGGCGAGCAGAACCCGCACTGGGCGCAGCCGTGGCCCATCCAGGCAAGCTGGAGCGGGTGCAGGTTTTCCGGGGTACCGATACCCTCGATAGTCTCGACGACCGCGCCGTCCTTGACAGCGCGGATCTTCCTGGCGCAGGCGCGGACCACCTGCCCGTCAAGAATGATGGAACAGGCCCCGCACTGGCCGTTGCCGCAGCCAATCTTGCAGCCGGTCAGCAAAAACTGCTTTCGCAATACCTCGGCCAGCGTAGAATCGCCGTCAACCACCAGCGTCCTCGACAGTCCGTTTACCGTTAGTACCTTCTTCTCCATTCTCATGATCCCCCTACATAGAGTTTTGCCCGAAAACCTCGCACAGACGCGCCGGCAGTTTGCCGCGCTTCGCGCATAAAGTATAAATAGCCACAACGTGAATATTTATACCTTGCAAACCGCGTAAGGAGCCCCGATAACCGGGATTTTTGCCTGAATACGCAAAAAAATCCACAAGCGCAACAGGCCCCTAGGCGTCTTCTTTACAGCGGGGAGTATCCCGCCCACATCCCCGAATATCCCGCATCTTTCTCAGCGCCGTCCCGGACAAAAACACAAGCTGGGCCGCTTCGCCCGCCATGTTTTCCCCGATAAGCCGGATTCCGTTGTCGTTTTCGTCGAATTCCAGTTCCAGATAGCGCCTGAATAGTCTGCCGGATTCGGTATCCAAAACTTCAACCACAAGGTTAGGGGCAGAAATATGATCGACGGACAAGTCCTTCGATAATTTTTCGCAAAGCCCGTCAAACAAACGGCGCAGCAATCCAGGTGCGTTGGCGCGGCCCTGCAGATGCCCGGCAAGTTCCGATATAGCCTGGTCGATAATAGTTTCCGGATCCATTGTAACTACTATCCATTATGAAGACAGGCCGTAAATCCTGCAACTTGTTTCTCAAAAACAGACGGATAATGAAGAAACCAGGATAAATGTGTAGAATTTTTCAGTTTTTTTAAGTTTGGGCGCATCCGCGCGCCTCCGGCGCGCGGACCGGGCTTTCCGCTTGTATCTTTTTTGCCCGCGGCAAAAAAGGATACCGCTGCAATCCCTTGCGCGTTCCCTGAGCAGGTATTTTACCGCAAAG
>JAIRZS010000085.1 GCA_031267115.1 Treponema sp. | reverse complement strand
TTACTTTTCCCCCTTAAGGCGGTTATACTGGTCTGGTGAAAAAACAAAGGGCCTTTGTCTATAAATGCTCGTCCTGCGGGCACGAGGAACCCAAGTGGCTTGGCCGCTGCCCCGAGTGCGGGGAATGGAACACCCTGGGCGAGACCGCCGTTTCCCCGGACCGCCTTTCTTCCCGTTTCCCGCAAAAGGGCCGGGACAGGCCCCCCCTGCCCCAGTCCCTGCCCCTCGCGTCGGTGGACCCCCTGGAAGGCAGCCGGATTGCCAGCGGCATCCCCGAGCTTGACCGGGTATTGGGTGGCGGCATCATGAAACGCTCGGCGATACTCGTGGGGGGCGAGCCGGGGATCGGGAAGTCGACGCTGCTTTTGCAGGCCGCCGCCGCCGCGGAAACCAGGGGGAGGGTGCTCTACGTTTCCGGGGAAGAGTCCGCGGGCCAGGTACGCATGAGGGCGGACCGCCTTGCCCTTATCGATACAGGCACCGGCAGCGGCGGCAGGATTGAGATTTGCTGTTCCGGGCGGCTGGAAGACATAGAGGCGATCATAAACGCGGTAAAGCCCGTGATCATCATGGTGGATTCATCGCAGACGCTTTACAGCGACGAGGCGGGCCTTACGCCCGGCACGATCAGCCAGATGAAGTACTGTACCTGGGAGCTTATCTCCTGGGTAAAGGAACACGACGCGGCGCTGTTCCTCGCGGCCCATGTTACCAAAGAAGGGATCATCGCGGGGCCGAAAACCCTGGAACACATGGTAGACACGGTGCTTTACTTTGAAGGATCGGCTTCCGGCGCGAATGACGGGGACTGCCGTTTCCTGCGGGCGGCAAAGAACCGCTTTGGCTCGGTGGACGAAATCGGCATCTTTACCATGGGCGAAAAGGGGCTTTCCGTGGTGGAAGATCCCTCGCTTCTCTTTCTTGTCCGCCGCGAGGACGGGCTGCCCCCCGGGGTCGCCACTGCCGCGGTCCTGGAAGGCTCGCGGCCTCTGCTTGTGGAAATACAGGCGCTTACGGTTCCGGCCAAAGGATCGGTAAGCCGGGTTTTTTCGGACCGCATCGATCACAACCGGGTTTCCCGTGTCGCCGCCACCCTGGAAAAGCACCTTAACATACGGCTTTCTGACCATGATCTTTACATAAACGTGGCGGGCGGGATACGGATAACCGAAGTAGGCGTGGAACTTGCCCTAGCTGCGGCGCTCTATTCTGCCCGCACCGGGCTTCCCCTGCCGGCCCAGACCGCCGTGGCCGGGGAGCTTTCCCTGGCCGGGGAAGTGCGCCCGGTACGCCGTCCGGCAAGCCGCGTCAAAACCGCCCAGGGCCTGGGCTTTACCGGCTTTCTGGGGCCGGCCGGCGAGGGGATTCCGGAGGGGGCGTCGGTATCAACCCTGAAGGCGGCTATCAAGACGCTGTTCGCCGGATGATCGATCGCACAGGAAAAGGACTCGATAACCGCAAACTGCCAACCGCTATCTGAACTTCTTCAACTTCTTCGACTGCGAACCTTCGGTTCGATTTGACTTCGCGGTTAAAAATTTAGCCGCTAAATCCTAGGCAATTTTCTACTGGAAATAATCCTGTAAATTGACTATATTCGCTGTAGGAACTGGGGGTTGCCATGTTTGTTGTTGAGGCGTTGCTGAGAATCGTGGGCGGGCTGTGTCTTTTCCTGTACGGGATAAAGATCATGAGCGACGGTATCCAGCAAACCGCCGGCGATAGGATGCAGCGCACGCTGAATTTTATGACAGGCAACCGTATCATCGCGGTTGTGACAGGCGCTGTCGTTACTATGCTGGTGCAGTCGTCGTCGGCTGTTTCGGTCATGGTGGTCTCTTTTGTAAATGCGGGCCTCCTGTCGCTTACCCAGTCTATCGGGGTAATCATGGGCGCGAACATCGGCACCACCGTTACCGCCTGGATAGTCTCCCTTGTCGGCTTTGAAATCAAAATTTCCAGCCTGGCCCTTCCCGCCGTGGGGATTGGGTTCTTTGTCAGCGTCTCAAAGTGGAAATACCGGAGCCTTGGCGAAGTTTTCATGGGTTTCGGCTTTGTTTTCCTCGGGCTCCAGTTCCTTACCGACGCCCTTCCCCAAATAAGCGCCGAATCCCTGGGCTTCATACAGAACCTGAGCAGCCTCGGCTTTGCCTCGATCATCCTTGCCCTGCTCTTAAGCGTCGGGGTTACCCTGCTCATGCATTCTTCCGCGGCTATGATTACCCTGATAATAACCCTGGCTTACGGCGGGGTTATCAACTTTGAAATCTCGGCCACGATGATTCTCGGGGCCAATATCGGCACAACTATCGACGCTATCATGGCCGCCATCGGGGCGAAGACCGCGGCGAAGCGTACCGCCCTGGTGCATGTGCTGTTCAATGTGGTAGGCTCCCTGATAGCCCTGGTATTCCTGCGGCCCCTGCTCTTCCTAGTTGACTTTATTACCCCGGGGCCTTCCGTCACGCCTACGGGGGAGGCCGGGGGGCTTAGTATCGCCACCCATCTGGCTATGTTCCACACGGTGTTTAACGTCCTCTGTACCGTACTGTTCCTGCCCTTTACCAAACAGTTCGCGGCGCTGGTAACCCTGCTTATCAAGGACCGGGGCCAGGACGGGAAACCCGAAGAAAGGCAGCCCTACAGGCTGGAATACCGGTCCGCCATCCACAGCACTACCCCGGAATTCAATATCATACGCGCGGAAAAGGAAATCCGCGATATGGCCGGCCTTGCCTCGTCCATGTACGCCCGGTTCAGCGAGGCCCTCGGCATTTTCAGGGACCCCGCCAACGGGGCAAAGGCCACGGCGGCCCTTGTTGCCGGAATGCGCGAGAAGGAAGAGATCGCCGACGAAATGAGGGAGGAGCTGACCCGTTTCCTTATGGAGTGCACCCGCCGGCAGCTCAGCTACCAGTCGGACCGGAATGTCTACTACCTCATGAGGATAATCGCCGATCTCGAGGACATGACCGACGATTGCTACAGCATAAGCCTGATGCTGGAACGGAGCGTAAAGAAAGACCTGCTCTTTAAGGAAAAGGAGATCGACGCCCTGAGCCCCTATATCACGCTGGTGGAGGAATTCCTCGCGTTTGTCCGGGAACATCTGGGAAGCCCCCTTGCCGCCGAACAGTCCGCCTATGCCGAAGACTTGGAAAGCCGTATCGACAAGTACCGCGACAAGCTCCGCAAGATGGGCCGCAAGCGCATCGAGGCCGGCGAGAATGTAAAAACCGAGCTTCTGTTCATAGATCTGGTACGCCGCATCGAGAAGCTCGGGGACATTTGTTACAATATCTCCGAAGCCCTTTCCTGTATGCGCTGAATTCGGACGCATTCCGTAGTGAAGAATTTTGCCGCTATTTACCTTATAAGCCTTCGTAATAAGCCTTCGCGGGGCAAAATTTCCGTGGCGGAAAGACGCTCAGACCCCGGCGATCGCCTCCTCCGGCACAAGGCGCAGGATACGCACGCCGATGGAAGAAGTTTCAACCGGCGTATCGTCGTTTTCCCCCAGTATACGCACAATAGGGTAGCGGGGTTCTTTGGGATTAACGTCCACCACCTGGGCTTTTCTGCCGTCGGAAAGCAGCACATAGCTTCCGATAGGGTATATCGAAAGCGAGAAGATAAGCGCCCGGAGCGCCATCTCGTCGTAGCGCCCGCCCTCGTTTTTCAGAAGATCCAGTATCCCCATATGGCCGTCCCTGGCGTCCTTGTAAGGGCGGGCCGAAGTTATCGCCTCGAAGGAACAGGCAACGGCTATTATCTTGGCGTAAAGGCTGATCTTGGGGCCGGTAAGCCGCTGGGGATACCCGCTTCCGTTTTCCCGCTCGTGGTGTTCAAGGACCGCGAGCCGGATGCTCTGGGGGAAATTCAGGGACTGCAGCATATTAAAGCCCAGAATAGGGTGGGACAGAATAGCCCTGCGTTCTTCCCTTGTCAGGGGCTTGTCGGTAAGGTAGGTGTCCGGGGGGATATGGAGCATCCCGGATTCGTGGAGCAGCGCGGCAATGCCCAGTTCGACAAGCTGCGTATCGTTGAATTTCAGATAGCTCCCCATAACAACCGTCAGTATAAGAGATTTCACCGTGTGTGAAACCTGGTAATCGCTTTTCAGGGAGGAAGGCTGCGAAGGCTGCAGCAGATCAGGCTCCTGGCCGGCTTCCTCTTCATCATTCAGGGTATTTTTATACCGTATAATCCTTAAAAGATACCGGCTTTCTTTCAGGATTATCCGGCAAAATTCCCGTACCTTGCCCGCCAGGCCCTGGTAGCTGATACCGGCGTCATCCCGGACCAGCCCGGGCGGATGCGCCTCCCCGTCCTCCTCCCCGCCAAGGCTGGAGGCAATTTTATCCAGCGTTTTTTCGGTAAATTCAGTTATAAGCCCGTAAAATTCCGCCGCCCGGAGGATATGCTCGTCGTCGTTCTGCAAGTCCGAAGTATCCGCACCCGCCTCCTCGAAAAACGCGAGCAGGTCCATAGGCGGCCCGTCCACAGGGTCCCCTTCGGCAGACACTTCCCGGAATTCCCAGCGCAGGAGCAATTTTTTAATATTTTCATCAATAGGGACTTCCGGGGAAGCGACGATAAAGTCATGTCCGATATAAACCGCCCTGGAAAAGTAGGAACCCTCCGGAATATCCCGGCATTTATATTTTGCCATCTATAATTTACATTTTAATCCATAACGTAAAAAAAATCCGGCCCCCTCCGGCTCCGGAAATTTCATATATATTCAGTCCGGAATTCGGGCGCATCCTGCCGCTGCGCGGCAGGACCGGGCTTTACGCTTGTATCTTTTTTGCCCTCGGCAAAAAAGGATACTGCTTCAATCCCTTGCGCTGCTGTAAAACGGCCTCCCTGCCGTTTTACAGCTTTGAGTTTTTGCTCCGCAAAAACTCAT
>JAIRZS010000066.1 GCA_031267115.1 Treponema sp. | reverse complement strand
GGCAAGCACCCCGTCACCTTCCGCTTCCGCACCCGCGCCCCCCTCCGCGCCCTTGCGGAGCGCATCGTCGTGGAAGTAGAGGGCCTGGCCGACTCCTCCGGCTACATTGACGAGTTCATTGACGTTACCACCGAAGCCGTCAACGAAACCCTGACCCCCGGCGGAATGTTCAACATTTCCGGCCACAAGATTAAGGTGGAAGGGGACAAGCCGGAGGTGGGCGTATACTTCGTGTCTGTCGCCGATCCCGCCGTGCGGGTCAAAGTAGAGGGGCATTTGGCGGAGAACGCGGCCTCAAAAGTCATCGGCATAATCCCTGCCCTTGCCACCGGAGCCTGGAAGCTGGAAATCGTTACCCAGTACACCCACGGCGGTTCCCCTCTCAAGGAACCCCGCACCATCACTTTCGGTCCCCAACTTACCGTCCCCACCCCCTAACAGTAGCTTCCCTGTGGGGTGCAGGCTTAGATCCCATCGGGGTTCAGACTAGACCCTGATGGGGTGCAAGCTAGACCCCGCCGGTGTTCAGGTTAGACCCCAACGGGGTGCGGGCCAGACCCCGTTGGGGTGTAACAGGGGGTCTGGAAGGATTAAATCCCCCCGGCGGGACGTTGCGGGGCAGAGCCCGCAGAGGGGGTAGCGTAAGACTTGCTCCAGGCCGTAGGTCCTCCGCAAGTCTTTTAGGAGTATTGTGCAACCCTTCGGGGGAACGCCGAGGTGCCAGGCACCGAATTTCTGGATAAATTTTTATCTTGAAAAAGAGTGCCTGGCACCGTTTTACCGCGAAGTCGAAGAAGTATAAGAAGCAGGGGGTAAAAACTTATTGAACTTATTCGACTTTTTTGACTTTGTGGTAGAATACATAGCCGTGGGGGCTGCGGCATGGATGCCGCTGTTTTCATTGCTATCCGCCAATGGCGGATAGATGGAGTTTGCCGCAGGCAAACTCCGATTCCAAAATCCGGCAGGATGCCGGATTTTGGAACGCGCAAGGGATTGAAGCGGTATCCTTTTTTGCCGCGGACAAAAAAGATACAAGCGTAAAGCCCGGTCCGGCCCGCAGGGCCGGATGCGCCCAAATTCCGGATTGAAACATGAAACTACTCCAGGCTGACCGGATGGCTAGGCACGCCGGTTCCGGGCGGGTATGATGAAGTACGATGCTGCTGGCTGTAAACTTTCCGTCATGGCTTTCGCCGGAGATTATTCCGGGCCTCCCTGTACGCTGGTATGGGGTGATGTATATTGTCGCCTTTGGTATCGCCTATCTGCTTTACCGCAGGCAGGTGCGCGAGCGGAACTTTCCCATGAGCGAAGATAATCTTTCCGGGCTTTTTTTCGCGGGTATTCTGGGGCTTGTTCTGGGGGCGCGGATTTTTGCCACTATTGTTTACGAGACAAGCGATATTTATATCAGGCGGCCGTGGCTGATCTTCTGGCCGTTCAGGGACGGCCGGTTTACCGGGCTTCAGGGGATGAGCTATCATGGCGGGGTGATCGGCGGCGCTCTGGGTTTCGTGATTTTCGGCCTGGTAAAAAAGTTCGACATCCGTGAAATTGGCGATATGTTTGCCGGAAGCATCCCGCTCGGCTATACTTTTGGACGCCTGGGAAATTTTATCAACGGCGAGCTTTACGGCCGGGTGACTGCCTGGCCTGTCGGGATGATCTTCCCGAATGCCCAGCGCTACCCGGCGCGGGAAGCCTGGGCGCTTGAAATCGCGGAGAAAACGGGAATCCCGGTCCCCGGCGCGGACGCTATGCTGAACCTGCCCCGGCATCCGTCCCAATTGTACGAGGCCTTTTTTGAGGGCGTGATCCTCTGGCTTGTTATCTGGCTCCTCCGGAAAAAAAACCCTTTCAAGGGATTCCTCATGGGTCTCTATGTGGGGGCCTACGGCCTTATCCGCTTTGTTCTGGAGTATTTCCGGGAACCTGACGCGGATCTGGGCTACCGTATCGAGCTGGTCCGCAACGGCGCTCCCCCGGCGCTTTTTTCCTCGCTTTTCAATTTTACTACCGGGCAGGTACTCTGCTTTGCGATGATCCTCGCGGCGCTTGTCTGGTGGATCATCGCATCCAGGCTTCCGGATCATGGGGCGCTCTGGCGTTACCCGGACAACGGCGGGAAAGCCGCGCGCGGGCAGACGCCGGCGACTGCGGAGGCCCGCGAGGCGCTACGGATTGAGGCGAAAAAAAACCGTCGCAAGCTGCGGAAGAAACTGAGATAGCGCGGCCTGTTTGCCGGGGAGAAAAATGAAGTATTACAGTACGAGGGGCCGGAACAATCCGGTGAATTTTGCCGAGGCCGCGCTTGCCGGGCTTGCCCCGGACGGCGGGCTTTTTATCCCGGAGGAAATACCGCCCTATCCGGCTGCGGTCCGCACTTCCCTGGGAAAGATGGATTACCGGGACATTGCCCTTGAGACGATAAAACCCTATGTGGCCGGGGAGATTCCCGAACCGGTTCTGGAGGAAATGGTCCAGGCGGCCTATCCTTTCGACGCCCCGCTTGTGGCTGCCGGGGACCGGCTGGTACTGGAACTTTTCCACGGCCCCACCGCCGCGTTCAAGGATTTCGGCGCCCGCTTTATGGCCCACGCTTTTTCCTGGCTCAGGAGGAACGAGGACCGGTCCCTCCATATTTTAGTCGCCACTTCCGGCGACACCGGCGGCGCGGTGGCCGACGGTTTTTTCGGCGTGGAGGGGATTTCCGTGACGGTACTCTACCCCAGGGGGCGGGTGTCGCCGCTCCAGGAAAGGCAGATAGCTGGGCTTGGCGGGAATATAGCCGCCCTGTCCGTGGACGGGGGCTTCGACGACTGCCAGGCCCTGGTGAAAGCCGCCTTTGCCGACGCCGGTTTGAGAAAGCGCATTGTCCTCTCTTCGGCAAACTCCATCAATGTTTCCCGGCTTATCCCCCAGGCGGCGTACTATGCCGCGGCGTCAGGCAGGGCCTTTGCCGGAAAAACCGGCCCGGACGGCGAAGCGACGCCCCGCGCCCGCGAAACCGGGACGCCTTCGCGGGCCGGCAATGCCGCGCGTTTCGGCGCTGCCGCAGGGCAGCCCCTGACCATGTGCGTCCCGTCGGGCAACTTCGGGAACCTTACCGCGGGGCTTTACGCTATGAAGATGGGCGCCCCTGTCGCCTGTTTTATCGCGGCTACCAATATCAACAAGACGGTGCCGGACTACCTTGCCGGCGCGGAGTACGAAACCCGGCCTTCGCGGGCGACAATCTCCAACGCTATGGATGTCGGCGCGCCCAGCAACTTCGAGCGCATGGCCTCCCACTGGAGCGGGGAAGATCTGCGGCGCATGATCCGGGGCGCCTGGGTAAGCGATGAGGATACCCGCAAAACCATTGCGGCGGTGCGCCGCGAGTACGGCTATTTCCTCGACCCCCACAGCGCGGTCGGCTGGAATGCCGCCGATCAGCTTGCCTTGTCGGGCGTTCTGGGCGCGGGGCCTCTCGCGGTACTGGCGACGGCCCACCCGGCGAAATTCGCGGAAACTGTCGAGCCGCTGGCCGGCCCGCCTCCCGTACCCGCGTCGCTCAAGCGTGTCATGGAACGGGAAATCCGCGCGCGGGCCATCCCCGCGGACATAGAAGCGTTAAAGGAAATGCTCTAAGCTCTGAGCTTGTTCCAAAACCCGATTGGTTTTGTACCAAGCACTAATTCTAATATTGAGGTTATTATGAAAGACTGTCCCTGCGGCTCGGGCCGCCCTTTTGCCGAATGCTGCGGGCCTTACATCAGCGGGGCGGAACTGCCGCCGACCGCCGAAGCCTTAATGCGCAGCCGCTACTCGGCCTACGCGACTCACGCCGTCGACTATATTATCAGCACCTGCCATACGGAAGAGGGCAAGGCGAATATCGACTATAAATCCACAAAAGAATGGAGCGAACAGTCCGCCTGGCTGGGGCTTAAAATACTTTCCACTACACAGGGCGGCGTAAACGACAGCGAGGGAACGGTGGAATTCGAGGCGCTTTACGAGCGGCACGGGCTCCGCGACACCCACCACGAGACGGCCAAATTCAGGAAAGACGCCGGCCGCTGGCTCTACGACGACGGGACCGTCGCCGCGGCAACCGTGGTCCGCGCCGCTCCCAAGATCGGCAGGAACGAGCCCTGCCCCTGCGGCAGCGGCAAAAAGTACAAACACTGCTGCGGGGCATAAGGGCCGCCCGGAGGCTCATTTATAATCCGGGCGCATCCCGCGCCTCCGGTGCGGGACCGGGCTTTACGCTTGTATCTTTTTTGCCTGCGGCAAAAAAGGATACCGCTTCAATCCCTTGCGCGTTCCGTAGAAGAATTTTACCGCAAAGTCGAAAAACTTCGGAAGGTTTACCACGAAGTCAAAGAAGGGAAAGAAGTAAAAGACAATGAACGATGAGCAATGAACAATGGAAGACGGGATGTCGGGAGCAGCCGGTCATTACTAATTGTTAATTATTAATTCCTTATTCGACTGCGAACCTTTGGTTCGATTCGACTTCGTGGTTAAATCTTAAAATCTGTTTTTGGTATAACCGGCCTGCTAAACCGGCAGTTCCTGTATGGCCGCGCCGAGCCGGGCGGCCGCTTCTTTTGCGGGGGCCGGGCCGGCGATGATGCACAGCGCTGTTCCGCCGGCCCCGCTGTCGGCAGAGGCGGCAAGCCGCCGAGCGGCTTCGGAGATTTCGGCGCCGGCGCTGTCTACCAGGGCGCGGAGTTTCCGTTCGCGGTGGCAGTCCTCTATCCCGTAGAGAAAGCGGAAAAAATCGACGCCGCCTTTTTCCGCGGCGGTGCGGGGCCGGGTCTCCCTGGCATAACTCCCGATGATCGCCTTTTCCAGCGTCTCTTCGTCAATGGGCGTCCGGGCCTGTTTTTGCAAAACAGCGGCAAAAGCCCCGGAAGACTTTAAGGGGTTGGGGTCCCGGTAGCTGGAACAGTAGAAGCGTTTTTCGATCCCGTCGGAATAGGCAAAAGCCCCGTAGGCGCCGCCTTTCATGCGGATGTCTTCCCAAAGGGCCCCGGTGGAAAGGTGATGGGCCAGTAGCGATTCCGCCGTGTATTCCCGCGCGGGGAACGGGGAACCGGGCAGGGAAAGCGCGGCAAATCCTACCTGCAGCGAGGGTGACGAAAAAACTTCGGCGGAACTGTATACCGGCGGGCCATAAGCCGGACCGCGCGGCGGCGGGACCGGGGCGTTTTCCTGCTGGGCAAGGAAAGGGGCCGCGTCCAGGGAAGCGGGGAGCCGGGGCTTCGGCGCTCCCAGGGGGCCGGTTTTTCCCGCGACAAGGGAAAGGGCGGCCGGCAGGGTTTCGGGAGACGCGGTGATGTTTATGATTGCGCCCGCCGTGCGGAGCCGGTCCCGTATACCGGTCAGGACGCGGCTTATTTCGGCGGTGCTGTAAGAGGCGATGCGGTGGACAAAGGAAAGCTGCTCCAGGCCGCCCCAAATTTCTTCCACCACGGAGGCCCGGGAAAAGCCCCGGGCGGCGCGGGTAGCGGCATAATTATGGCCGGACGGGGCGAGGCTGGAATCGGAGTCGTTCTTCATTTCCACGACAAGGTCCCTAAGCCGCCTTTGGTCGGAAAAATCCGCTTCCGTAATAAGGCGCAAAGCCAGATCCAGGGCGGCGGCGGTTTTTTCGTCCAGGGCTTTGAGCTTGTAAACGATCCAGTCCCTGCCCGCGAGATCAAAGATGCCGGAAGGCGTGGCAACAGCCGCGGCGGTTCCCGGTACGAGCGAGCCGGTTTGCAGCGAGGCGTAAAAGCCGCCCGCGGTTCCGGCGAGCAGGCTGGAGACGGCGGCGTAGTCCATGCCCGGAAGCCCCATCGAAACCACGGACCTGGAGAAAAGGGGCAGCCAGGGGTAGTCTTCCGGGGAAAGCGTGTCCACGGGAAAGGCGATGCTTATGTAGCTGATGCCGTTGGTAAAAAGCCCGTGCGACAGGGCGGGGACGCCGCCCAGATCGTGAAGCCCGCGGGGAATTGTCTCGATGCTTACCTCAAGATCTTTGCGGGAAAGATGGGGGATGGTCTTCAGCGCAAGGGGGTCTTCCCCGGCGCTCTGTATGCGCTCAAGTTCTTCGGACTTTTCCTGAATCGCCCGCCTTTCCTCCGGACTGAGCGCGGCCTCCTTTGCGGCCAAAGACTCGGCAAGGGCGGCCTCTTTTTTTTCAAGGTAGCCTTCCTCCGGCTCGACAATGACCAGCGCCCGGTGGGGGTTATCCAGAAGATACTTTTGGATAAGGGATTCGACATAGCGGCTGTTTTCGGCGAGGCGTTCCCTGAACCGGGTAAAATTCGGGACGAAGAGCAGGCTTTCCCAGGGTTTTGCCCCGTAGAGCCAGCCGTGCAGCGAGCGCCTGAGCCAGACCAGGGAATAAGGCCCCCCGGCGCGGCGTATCTCCCGGTTGGCGAATTCCATGCCCAGAAGGGCGGCGTCGATTTCCGCCTTGGGAATCCCTTCCCGCACATAACGCGCCAGTTCCCCCAGGACAAGCTCCTCTATCTGCCCCGCCTTTTTTTCCGCGCCTTCCGGGGCGTCCACCCCGCGAAGCCCCACGGTAAAAACCGTTTCCCGCAGATCGGCCTCAAGCCCGGCGGCCGGGATAATATCCTCCCCCAGGCCGGACTCGACAAGGGCGCGGGCAAGCGGGGAACCGTCATGGCCCAGCAGGGTTTCCGTCAGGGCGCCCAGGGCCAGGGTTTCAAAGGAGTCGGCAGAATCCGCGCAGAGCCAGGAGATGAACACCGCGGGTTTTGCGTCCGCGCCCGCCGGGCAGGGGACCCGTATTTGCCGGGGGGACTGCCAGGGTTCGGCCCTGGGGACAGTCGCCGCGGCGCGGCCCGCCGGCAAACCGGCAAGGAACTTTTCGTTGAGGAAGGCGAACTGCTTCTCCGGGGCTATGTTCCCGGCCAGGAAGATACGGCAGTTTGCCGGGGAATAACGGGCGCGGTGGAAGCTTTTCAGTTTTTCCCAGGTCAGTTCCGGGATATGGTCCGGGTCGCCGCCCGATTCAAAGTCGTAGGGGGTACCGGGCAGCACCGATTTGACGGACCAAAGCCCGGTATAGGCGTCGGGTGAGGAATAGCTCCCCTTCATCTCGTTGTAGACCACGCCGGTTATGGAAAGCCTGTTATTTTCCGGGGAAAATTCCAGGCGGTGGCCCTCTTGCAGAAAGGACCATTCCGAAAGCAGGGGGCGGAACACCGCGTCGCCGTAGACCGCCATCAGGTTAAAGTAGTCGCGCTCGTTCACCGAGCTTGCCGGGTACACGGTCTTGTCCGGGAAGGTCCACGCATTCAGAAAGGTCTGGAGACTCCCCTGGGCGAGAACCAGAAAGGCGTCTTTCAGAGGGTAGTTCTCCGAGCCGCAAAGGGCCAGATGTTCCAGAATATGGGCCGCGCCGCTTGAATCTTCCGGGCTTGTGGCAAAGGCAAAGGCAAAAAGATTCTCCGGGTCGTCGTTAAAGACGTGGAAAACCTCGGCCCCGCTTTTTTGATGCCTGGCCCAGACGCCCTCCGCGTTCAACTCGGCCAAATCGACAATTTCCAGTATTTCGAAACCGCTGTCCGAAACATCCCCGGCTTTAAAACCTGATTTCATGCTCATACAAAAAAA
>JAIRZS010000059.1 GCA_031267115.1 Treponema sp. | reverse complement strand
ATGTATGCCAATAAATGTATAGTATTATTGCTAATGTGCTCTTTCCTGATGCCGCTTGCCGGGGAAGATCCCGGCGGCGGGCCGTCCGGGGAATACGCGCTCTTGCTGGAAGCGTATCTGGCCAATGACGCCGCGGCGCGGAAGCTGGAACTGGAGCTTGAGCAGGCGGCGCTTGAACTGGAATACTATACTTCCGATCAGGGGCTTTCCCTTACCCTCTCCTCGGGGGAGACAACTTTGGGCTTTTCCCCGGGGAGGACCTCCGTTTCTTCCGAACCGGGCCTGACCGTATCGTCGCCAAAGCTGCGGGACACAAGCCTTTCCTTTGCCGCCCCTGTCCGGGGAAACAGCGGGGACGGCGTTAACGGTTACGGCTTTAGCGCGGAGGCGCGTACCAACATCGTGAGCGGCAAAGGGGCGGCTTACCAGGCTTCGTTCCTTGAGCGGGAGCGGAGATTTTTGCAGGCCGGGCGGAACGCCAGGGCGCGGCGGCTTACGGCGGAAGGGGAATTCTGCGAGGCGGTAAAAGGGCTGCTTGCCGCGCGGACTACCGTACTGGAAGCCCAGGGGGAAGTGCTTGACGCGCGTTACGATTTGGAAACCAAACGCGCCGGGGGTTACGCTTCCGCCAGCGTAATCCTCAAGTCGGCGGAACTTAAGCTGCGCAGCAGGGAGCGGGCGCTGGCCGAAGCGGAGCGCAGCCTTGAGGGGGACCTGAAACGCTTTGCGGAAAGCTGCGGCCTCCGGGAGGCGGGAATCCCGGACGATATTCCCGAAGAAGCGCTGCTGCGTATATCCTCTTTTGATCCCGCGCGGTATACGGAACTGGAGGCCGCCGTGAGCGCCCACAGTATAAACAACCTGGCCCGGAAATCCAGAAATTACCCCTTTACCCTCGACGCCCGTACCGGCTATTCCTGGCAGAACAGCGGTACGGCGGGAACCGCGCCGGGTACGGCCTCCGCAGTATCTGGTTCCCGGATAAGCGCCGGGGCCGGCCTTTCCGCCGGGGGCGTTTCCCTGGGCGTAGGCGTGTCGCTGCCCCTGCAAAAGCCTGAACCGGAGATGACCCTTTCCCTGGAGTGGAAAATCAACGGTTTTAAGCTGTTTAATATCAACAGGAAGCTTGCGGAAATAGAGGCGGCGCGGGAACGGGAAGATATACTCGCCGCGGAAAAGAAATTCCGGGATCTCGGTACTGAATACGAGAGGAAATTCGCGGACCTTGAGTGGCGGCTCGAAGCCTACGCGGAAGAGGCCGAACTTTTCCGGCTCAACGCCGAGGAGCAGAAGATCTGGCTTGACCGGGGCATTATCCGGGAGATCGATTATATTGACGCGCGGACAGAATACCTTTCCGCAACGAACCGCCTGCTCCAGGCGAAAATTGACCGGAGGCTCTACAACATTGAAGTAGAAAAATTGTTTGTGAATGATTGAATGACGGAGCGGAATAAGTGGCAGGGAAACGCGTTGTTTTAATAGTAACGGTATTGGTAATAGCTCTGGGGGCGGCGGGGCTGGCTGTTTTTTTCAGATCCCGCCGCGCCCCGAATCAGGAGACAATCTACACTGTGCGGGAAGATGTATATCATAATGTGATAGAGATTTCCGGCAATATTCAGGCTGCCCAGGAGCAGAAGATACAGGCGGCGGGCGACGGGATTGTAGAGAGAGTGTATGTCCGGGAAGGGGACCGGGTAAAGGCGGGGCAGCCGCTTTTTAGATTAAGCGATTCGCTGGAACGCTACAACCTGGCGAACCACGAATTCCAGATGAACCAGGAACGCGTCAACGGCGCTTCGGCCAAGCTTGCCCTGATGGAAGAACAGCGCGCTGTGCTGCGTCAGAATATCGCCGACCGCGGTCTTGCCGCCCGCTTTGACGGGGTTATCGGGCAGCTCAAACTGGCCGAGGGGGATTACGCCAAGGCCCAGGATGTCTTCGGCTACCTTATCGACCGGAGCTATCTCAAGGCCACGGTAGAAGTTGTGGAAACCGACGCGGCGCGGCTTAAGGCCGGGCAAAAAGTGCGGCTTATCTTTACCGCGTATCCCGATCTTGAGGTAGAGGGCGAGGTGGTGTCCTATCCCGCGGTGGGCCGCATTACTTCGCGGGGCGCCACGGTGCTGGACACGGAAATCCGCGTGGATAATCCCGCGGGCGAGATCATCCCCGGCTATTCCTTTACCGGCGAAATTATCGCCGGAGATTCCGAGCGCGTCCTGACGGTGGAAGCCGATGCCATTGCCTATGAGGACGGCAAGGCCTATGTGGAAAGGGTAGGGCGGGGCGGCCCCCCGCGCGATCCCGGCGGAGGCGGGCGCTCCCGGCAGAACGCCGGCGCGGCGCCGGGCCCCCGGCCCGCCGGCGGCGAAAGGCGGCCCGGCAGCGGGCCGGGCGGTTTTCCCGGCGGGGAACGGCCCGGGGTGGCCGGGCAGGCGCTTACCGCGCCCGAGCGGGTAGCGGTAGAGGCGGTCCCCTATGGCCGGGGCATGGTACGGATACTGTCCGGGCTTGAAGCCGGGGACCGGCTTCAAGCCCAGTTTACCGGAAATTCCTTTGGCCCCGGCAGCCGCCGGAGGCCGGGCGGCGCGGCAAGGGTACGCCTGTTCTGATGGGCGGATCAATACTGGCCGCCCTGGAAGGGGTGTACAAGAACTATGCCATGGGCGACGCGGAGGTCAGGGCGCTTGACGGGGTTTCCTTTGCCATAGGCGAGGGGGAATTTGTGTCCATCATGGGTCCTTCCGGTTCGGGAAAATCCACCTGCATGAACCTTATCGGCTGCCTCGATCATCCCAGTTCCGGCGCGGTTTTTATTAACGGCGTCGAGACTTCCCGGATGAAGGCGGGGGAACTTGCCCGGCTGCGTAACAGGACCGTAGGTTTTGTGTTTCAGCAGTACCACCTTATCCCCGGCATGACGGTGCTGGAAAATGTGATGCTTCCCCTGCGTTACCGGGGGCTTCCCCCGCGCCGCCGCCGCGAACTGGCCTTGGCGGTGCTGGAACGTGTCGGGCTTTCGGACAGGCTGAAACACCGGCCCCGGGAACTTTCCGGCGGCCAGAAGCAGCGCACCGCCATAGCCCGCGCCCTGGTCGCCTCCCCCGCCCTGATCCTGGCCGATGAACCCACCGGGGCGTTGGACAGCGAGACCGGGAGATCGGTGATCGATCTCTTTGGGGAAATCAATTCCCGGGGGACCGCCGTCATCATTGTTACCCACGATCCGGAAATCGGGAAGCGCGCGCGGCGGCGGATAACGCTCCGGGACGGGAAGATTACCGGAGACACGGCGGCAGCGGCGGACGATACCGCGGCAGCGGATACAGCGGCGGGCATAGAACAGAAGCGGGATTCCCGGCTTGTGTTTGGAGGGGAAAGCTTTGCTTGAGGATTTTGTCAACGCGCTCCGGAATTTCAAGACCAACAGAACCCGCACCATACTTTCGCTTTTGGGAATCATCATCGGCGTAGCGTCGGTGATAATGGTGACTACTATCGGCTTAAGCGCCACAGGCGACGTAAGGCGCACCCTGGGCCAGGCGGGACTCGATCTGGTCCAGGTACGTTCGGGCTGGGGCAGGGGAAACAGCGGCTCTATCGATCTGAACGAGAATTTCAGGGAAGAGCTGGCCGCTTCCATAAGCGGCATTAAAAAAATAATTTACGTTAACGATTTTAGCGGGGCGCTGAGGGGCCGGAGCCTGGAAGAACTTAATCTGCGCCTGCTTGCGGTAGAATCCGATTACTTTTCCGCCATGGGGGCGGCCCTGGATTACGGCAGTTTTTTTTCCGTTTCGGAAAGCGCCGTCGGGGCGCAGAAGATCATTCTTGGCTCGGAAGTCGCCCGCTACCTCTTCCCCGGAGGGGAAGCGTCCGGCAGGACCGTGATCCTCCAGATAGAAGGCTACCGTCTGGGTTTCCAGGTTTCCGGTGTGCTTGCCGAATCCGATGCGGTGGGCTTTGAAAGCCCCAACCAAAACGCCTATGTACCCAGGGCTGTCTACAACAGGAAGATAAGCCCGGCCAACCGTAATGCCGGGATTGTTTTTGTCCAGGCCGCGGATCAGAACGACACTCCCCGTATTCAAAAAGAAATAGAGGCCCTGGGCGAACAAAAATCGGGCGGCAACGCCCAGGCGCTGTCGGTATTCTCCATGCAGTCCGTCCTGGAACAGTACAACCAGGTAACCCGCTCCATGAATCTTTTGCTGTCGGGCATTGCCGGAATTTCACTCCTGGTGGGCGGCATAGGAATCATGAACATTATGATTGTTACCGTTACCGAGCGGAAGCGGGAAATAGGCATTCGCAAGGCCCTGGGCGCGAGTCCCGCCGCCATCAGGACGCAGTTTCTGACGGAGTCCGCGGCCCTTACCCTTATGGGCGGCGCGGCGGGGATCGCGCTGGGAATCGCCCTGAGCGCGGCGGCGGTGTCTTTTTTCGGCTGGATTCTGGTAATCGATCCCATGAACTGCGCCGCGGCGTTTGTGTTTTCCGCTGCTGTGGGGATATTCTTCGGCATCCACCCGGCAATACGGGCGGCGCGCCTCGATCCCGTGGAAGCCCTGGCCGGGGAATGACGGGTCTTTTGATAAAATTATCTCATGGAAAATGAAAAATTTTTACCGCAAAGTCCTCTTTGTGGAGGGCGCATTTCCGGCGCTTTGCGCCGGAAACCGGGCTTTTCGGGGCTCCGCTGCCGCTCCGGCCCCGGCGCTTTGCGCCGGGTCTGCTTCGCACCCCTCCAATCCCTTGCGCGGCTGGCGCCAGACGCTTTTTCCCATAAGAATTTTTCTCGCATTTTTCTGTAATGATTAATTGCTGGCGGGCTTTCGCTTTAGCTTGAATAATACGGGGCTTTGCCCCTATACTGCTTGCATGGATTACAGGCAGGCCGGCGTTGATATTGAGGAAGGTTACCGGGCGGTGGAAAAGTACCGGGAATTGGCCGAATCGACGAGGAGCGGCGCGGTTTTGAACGGCCTGGGAAGTTTTGCCGGGATGTTCTCCCTCGGGCAGTTTGCCGGGGCGGGAAGCGCGGCAAATATGGAAGAGCCGGTGCTGGTTTCGGGAACCGACGGGGTAGGCACCAAGCTGGAGCTTGCCTTTGCCCTTGGGAAATACGACACGGTGGGGATAGACCTTGTGGCCATGTGCGTAAACGACGTGATCTGCCACGGGGCAAGGCCGCTTTTTTTTCTGGACTATATCGCCTGCGGCAAACTGGACGCCGCCGTCGCCTCGGAACTGGTGAAGGGCGTGGCCGTAGGCTGCCGGGAAACAGGAAGCGCCCTCCTCGGGGGCGAGACCGCGGAGATGCCCGGTTTCTACGAGCCGGGAAAGTACGATATGGCGGGCTTTTCCGTGGGCATTGCCGACAGGAAGAAGATCATTGACGGGGCCAAAATACGGAAAGGGGACGCGCTTGTGGGCGTCGCCTCGTCCGGGGCGCACTCAAACGGATTCAGTTTAATACGGAAGGTGATTCCCGGCCTGGACGAGGATTTTGGGGGTATGCCGATTGGCCGCGCCCTGCTCGAACCTACGCGGCTCTACGCCAGGCCTGTTATGGGACTCCTGGAGCGCGTTGAGATTCACGGCATGGCCCATATTACCGGCGGCGGCTTTTACGAAAATATCCCCCGGCTCTTTCCGGCACTTCCCGCCCCGGCGTTTGGCGCGGCTATTAAAAACAGCAGCTGGCGTATTCCGCCTGTTTTTGCCCGCATCGCCTCCGGCATTGCAGGAACGGGCCTTGCCGGGGCCGCGGCTCAGGAAAAAGGGGCCGCATTGCTCGAAAGCGACGCCGCGCTGCGGAAAATCATGTTCAGCACCTTTAACATGGGGATTGGCTTTGTAATCGCGCTGCCGCCGGGCGACAGTAAAACCGCTATTGAGTATCTTGACGGCCTGGGTTTTCCGGCCTGGGAGATCGGCGCGGCGGAAGATTTTTCGCCGGGAGCCGGGGCGCTGCGCTTTGTGTGAGTCTTCCCCTGCCGGCGGCGCGGCCGGCCCGCTGAGTATACTGGCGCTGGTATCCGGGAACGGGACCAATCTCCAGGCCCTTATCGACGCGGAAAAGGCCGGCCTTTTTTGTACGCCCGGGGGGAGGGGGGCGCTGTCGCTGGTGATCTCCGACAGGCCGGGCGTTTATGCCCTGGAACGGGCGGGGGCCGCGGGGATACCGTTTCTGGTGGAAGCGCCTTCCCCGGACGCGCCGAAGGCCGGAAAACGGCAAGAGCTTTCGGACCGCCTGCTGGGGAGGGCGCGGGAGAGAGGAATCGGCCTTATTATCCTGGCGGGTTTTCTTTCTATCTTGGAAGGTAAAATTGTGGACGAATACGCGGGGCGCATCATCAACCTGCACCCGGCGCTGCTCCCGAAATACGGCGGCGAAGGGATGTACGGTAGCCGGGTACACCGGGCCGTGCTTGCCGCCGGGGAAACCGAGTCCGGCTGCACGGTGCATCTGGCGGACGCGGGTACGGACACCGGCCCCATCCTTCTGCAAAGGAGGGTCCCGGTCCTGGATAACGACACGGCCGAAATTCTGGCCGGGCGTATACACCGCGAAGAGCATATCGCCATTGTAGAAGCGGCGGTGTTAATGATACGGCGTCTCTGCGGGGGCGGGTAGTACCTTTGCGCTTAATGATAGAATAGCGGCGGCTTGTTCCCGTTTGCGGCAGGCTGCCGGAAATTTTGCGGGGGGGCAGGCCGGGACCTTGGCCCGGCCGCAGGGGGGCCGGACAGGGGCCTGTTATATGACATCCCTGTACGGTAACAGGCCCCCCATTAGATAATTATTTTAGCGTAACATAAATTAAGTTAGGAGAAGGGCAATGAAAAAAAGGGCGCTTATAAGCGTGTTTGACAAGGAAGGGGTCGCGGGGCTTGCCGCGTTTTTGTCCGGTGCCGGCTGGGAGCTGGTTTCTACCGGGGGGACTTCCGGATACCTTAAAGGGGAGGGGCTTCCGGTTACCGATGTCTCCGGGATCACCGGCTTTCCCGAATGCCTTGACGGCAGGGTAAAAACCCTGCACCCGGCTGTCCACGCCGGGATTCTGGCCCGCCGCGATACGCCCGCCCACATGGAAACCCTGGAGCGGCTCGCTCTGGGTACGATAGATTTAGTGTGCGTCAATCTTTACCCATTTTTTGAAAAGGTCCGCGAGGGGCTTGGCCAGGAGGAAACTGTCGAGTTTATCGATATAGGCGGCCCCGCCATGCTCCGTTCCGCGTCGAAAAACTACCGCGATGTAATTGTGCTGACCGACCCGGCCGATTACCCCGCGGTGATCGACGCCCTTAAAACAGGGGATCTGCCTTTGGAGCTGCGGAAAAGATTTGCCGGAAAGGTGTTTGATCTTACTTCCGCTTACGACGCGGCAATTGCGCGTTATTTGCTGGAAGAAGACTTCCCCCCCTATTACCCGGTCTCGGTAAAAAAAGCGCAATCGCTGCGCTACGGCGAAAACGGCCATCAGGCCGCGGCCCTCTACCTGAACACGGACAGGCCCGGAGTGCTCTCGTCCATTGAACAGCTGGGCGGCAAGGAGCTTTCCTATAACAATATCCGGGACATGGATCTGGCCTGGAAAGCGGTCTGCGCCTACGGGCTTCCCACTGCCGGGGCGGCCCCCCAGGGCGGGGCCGAAGCGGAGGCGCTGGGCCTTCCGGGCCTTTCCGGGGGGGGCGGCAAAAACGGCGCAGGGGCGGCCTGCGTAGCCGTGAAGCACAACACCCCCTGCGGCATTGGTTTGGGCGCCGACCTGGGCGAGGCGTATGATAAGGCCTACGCCTGCGACCCGGTTTCTATTTTCGGCGGCATAGTCGCCAGTAATACTGTTGTCGATTCCGTTACCGCCTCGAAGCTGGCCGGGCTTTTTCTGGAGATAGTTATTGCCCCCGGCTTTGACCCGGAAGCGCTTGAGATACTGGGCAGGAAGAAGGGCCTGAGAATTATCCGCTGCGAAAAGGCTCCTTCAGAAAAACAGGAATATACTGCCGTAGACGGCGGCCTTCTGGCGCAGGAAGCCAACCGCAGACTCCTTGAAAAATGGGAGCCTGTTACAAAAGCTGTTCCCGCCCCCTCGGATATTCCGGAAATGCTGTTCGGTATGAGGGCCGCGGCCTATGTCAAGTCCAACGCCGTTGTGGTGGTAAAGAACCTGGCCGCGGTCGGCATAGGCGGCGGGGAAACCAACCGCATCTGGGCTGCGGAGCTTGCCCTGGGCCGCGCCGCCAGAAATATCGCCGCCCTTGCGGAAGCGGGGAAAGACGACGGCAGCCCGGCCCGGGTGCTCGCGTCGGACGCCTTCTTCCCTTTCCCCGACGTGGTAGAGGCGGCTTCCATTGCCGGCATAAAAACCATTGTCCAGCCGGGCGGCTCCCTGAACGACAGGGCCGCGATAGAAACCGCCGACCGCCTGGGCGTTGCCATGGTCTTTACCGGGACGCGGCACTTTAAGCATTAGGGCGCGGGATTCCGTAATTATGCGGTTCTGTAATTATGATATTTTATACTAAAAAAACAAAGCCGGATATAAAAAAGCCGCTTTATACCGTTGTTTTCGAAGACCGGCGTCTTATCGCGGTGAACAAGGCCTCGGGCCTGTCCGTGGGGGGCGACCGCTGGGACGAGGGGCAGGAGCGCCTGGACAGGCTGCTTGAAAAGGGCGGCGGCAGGGTTTTTACCGTACACCGTATCGACAGGGATACTTCGGGCCTTGTCCTTTTCGCCAAAGACGAAGCAACGCACCGGGAACTTTCCCTTGCCTTTGAAAAACGCCTGGTAAAAAAAGAATACCTCGCCGTGGTTCACGGCCGCCCCTCCTGGTCCGAAACCGCCTGCGATCTGCCCCTTGTTCCTGACGGCGACAAAATGCACCGCACCATAATTGACAAATACCGGGGCAAAAGTTCCCTAACCCGTTTCCGGCTTCTCCTTTCCGCGGGAAACTACAGCCTCCTTGAAGCCCGGCCCGAAACCGGGCGGACCCACCAGATCCGCGTCCACCTTGCGGCCCTTGGCTGCCCTGTCGTATGCGACCCCCTTTATGGCCGGTCCGCCGGGCGCAGCGTTGAAAAGGGGGTCTTTCTCTCGTCGTTCAAGAGAGGCTGGCGGGGGGACTCCCTGGAAGAAAAGCCCCTGCTTAACCGCCTCGGCCTCCACGCCGCCGGCCTTGCCTTCTCTCTGGACGGGGCAGAATTACTGCTGCAGGCCCCCCCAAGCCGTGACATAAACGCGCTTATCACCCAGATGCGGAAAAACGCCCTTGGAACAAATAGCAATTAATAATGAGCAATTAATAATTAGTAATTAATAATTGCTCACTGCTAACTGTTCACTCTTCCCTGCTTCTTATACTTCTTTGACTTCTTCGACTTTGCGGTAAAAACTGCGCCTCATTGCTTAACTCCTTTACTCCCTACCCATTCCGCTCTATACTGGAACCATGACCATAGAACAAACCGTCGAGATTCAAAGCGACCGCCGCCTTGTATTGGATTTGCCCCCGGAACTTCCTGTCGGCAGGGCCAGGGTAGCGGTAACCGTCACGCCGGAGCGGAACGAAACCCCCGAAGAACGTCGTCAACGCTTCAGCGAAGCCAT
Source organism: Treponema sp. (assembly GCA_031267115.1). Taxonomy (GTDB): domain Bacteria; phylum Spirochaetota; class Spirochaetia; order Treponematales; family Breznakiellaceae; genus JAIRRR01. The sequence goes on along the minus strand of JAIRZS010000059.1, from coordinate 4,912 downwards.
TGAACGATGCAGCGGCCTTGGCAAGCGTCTTGGCTCCAAAGTGACCAGCGATGATGTGATTGCCAGCCACCGCGAGGACCTGATCCGGGAAGAAGCCAAATATCAACGGCTGTACGGCAAAGACGGCGCCGCCAGGTGACCTTTTTTCTTGATGCCTGCGCTCTGATCGCTTATATCAACCAAGAGCCGGAAGGTCCACAGGTTAAAGCGCTGATTGAGCGTGCCGGCTCTGGTGAAGACATCATCTGTATGAGCGTCGTCAATCTGGCGGAGGTATACTACCACTGCATCAAAAGGGATGGGGAAGAAATGGCCGATACCATTATGCATAACGCTGCGGAACTCCCCATCACGGTGATCGATACGATCACCGACGCGGTCTGCCGCGAAACTGCCCGCTTCAAAGCCCATTACCCCATGTCTCTTGCCGACGCTTTCCTCTGTGCCGCCGCCAAAAGCCTTTCCGCCGTCATTGTTACCAAAGACAGGGAAATCGAAACGGCGGAAAAACCGGAAAACCTCTCCGTCTTCTGGATACATTGAATCATCCCTCTTTCTTCGTGGCGCCTATTGGTCCCTGCCGGCGCCAAGCGCCTTTGCGCTCCCATCGCGGTGAATCTTCCAAGAGCTTATTGGACATCAAGCTCGTTTTACGTCATCCGAAATTCGGCGCCGGGCTCAATCACTTCGCTGTGGTAGTATGGGCCAGATTGTCTTCCAAACCATATTCCTTAACCATGTCTTTTTCTTTGTGTTTCCAATAGGCCAACCACTCTGCCACAGACATCCCCTTTGTTTCGTCCTGTATCATCAGTCGGGCTGCGTGGACTTCCCGCAGGAAAAGGGGCTCCTCTGCAATTTCCGGTGTGGCTAAATAATCGTTAAAGGTTCTCATATTTTTCCAGCGCCTCCGTATCCTGTAATTCTTGCAGGGCAATTAAAGAGGTATACGGCAAAAATTTCCCCGCTTTTATAAGTTCAAATATTTTCAAGGTCTGTGCTTTTAGTTTGGAATAACCTGGTTTGTCAGGGACAAAGGGGAAGTTGAACATGGTCGTTTCGAGATAGATTCGTGGTATACTCATTGGCAAGAATGATACATTTTTTAGCCTGAAAAATCAACTCTCCGCCTTCCTGGTTGACGCACGACCGGTGTGGGAAGGCTCTGTCATCAGGTTTCGAGGGCGCGGGCTGTGTGGGTGAACGGCGTTTGGTGGCGCCTATGCGCCCCGCCCGGTACCCGATTGCTCCCCTCCCAAATATTCTCGCCAAAGCCGGCGCCAGGCGCTCGTGCCGTTCGTCATTTAGCTCCTTTACTCCCTGCCCATTCCGCTCTATACTGGAACCATGACCATAGAACAAACCGTTGAAATAGATCGGGACCGCCGGGTCCTGCGGCTTGACCAGCCCCTGCCGGAAGCCATTGGAGCCGGACGGACCAAACTCACCCTTATCTTTTCCGATGCCGGGGAAAAACGGACGGGAACAAAGCAAGCCCTTCCAACACGGGTTGGTTTTTTGAAGGGACGGGTCTCTGTTCCGCCGGATTTTGACACCCTGGGGCAAGAGGAGATAACCGCGCTTTTCGAGGGGAAAAGGTGAAAATCCTCCTTGACACGCATATACTCATTTGGGCTGCCGCCGGAACGCTGCCAAAAGAGGCGGTTCCCTATGTTGTCAATCCTGAGAATGTCCTTTGCTTCAGTCCTGCAAGCATTTGGGAAATCGTCATTAAAAAGGGGCTGGACCGTCTTGATTTTCAGCTTGATCCCCTTGCGCTCTACCGGGGTTGTCTGGACAACGGATACGAGGAGCTTGTCATCACGGGCCGTCATGTCCTGGCGGTTGGCGAACTTCCGCAGATTCACAAAGATCCCTTCGACCGTCTGTTGCTCGCTCAGGCGCGGGTAGAAGGCATATCCCTGTTGACATCCGACGAAATGCTTTCCCGCTATTCGGGTAATATACTGTGCCTTCCCTAACTGCACGGCCTTTTCTTTACTTTGCTCATTTGCTCAGTGTTTCCTGAATTCGGCGCCAAGCGCTCGTGTGCTCCCCGCGTTCCCGCGGAAGCGCACAGCGCGGGGGGTCACGGCAATTCGTCCAAGGTCTTGATACTCCACCCCGTCCCCGTTATCCACGCGTCCGTGTATGCTTGAACGCTTTCTTTGGGCACATAGCAGATCCGATCGCTATCTAGGTATTCAAAAGCCAATGCGCCCGTTACCGGTGGGACCTTCTTACGGCTGATAACCTTTGTCAGGCTGCCACAGTAACGGAAAGCCGAGCCCCCGATGGAGGCGAGGGTCTCCGGCAGGTCTATCGATGCAAGGGAACCACTGTAAGAGAAAGCCCATTCCCCGATGGAGGCGAGCTGGGTATCAGACAGGTCTATGGACTTAAGGCCAGAGCTGGCGAAAGCGTAGTTCCCGATGATGTTGATGCTGGCCTCTGATAGGTCTATGGACTCAAGGACATTGCAATCCTGGAAAGCGTTGTCCTTGATGGTGTCGATGCTGGCCCCCGACAGGTCTATGGACTCAAGGCCAGAGCTAGAGAAAGCGTTGTTCCCGATGGTGGTGAGCTTGGTACCAGACAAGTCTATGGACGCAAGGGCGCCACAACCCTGGAAAGCGTTGTTCCCGATGGTGGCGAGCTTCTCCGGCAGGTCGTCTATGGACGCAAGGACTTTGCAATCCTGGAAAGCATTGTTCCCGATGGATTCGAGGGCCGCTGGCAGGGCTACGGTCGTAAGGGCGCCACAGTTCTGGAAAGTATAGTCACTAATGGTGGTGAGCTGGGTATCAGGGTCTGGCCCGCGGGGTCGGAAAATAATTCCGTTGTAAACTGGCTTAGGATCTCTCTTCCGCTCATGCTTACGCCCTGGAGCCGCCACGCGGTTACATCGCCCAGCGTTGCGCCGGCAGGCTGCACGGTGCGGCCTTCGGCCCCGGCTATGGCCAGGGAAACCGCGGCCTTGCCGTTCCGGTTAGGGCCGGTCTCCGGCCTTGTCATGGTATCGCAGCCCACGGCAAGCAGCAGTAAAACTACCGCCGCGGCATATATGCTCTTTCTCATTCCGCGCCTCCTTGTTCGGCCTTAATAATAACCTTGCACCGGGCCGAAAGTGGTTCGCCGCCTCCGCTTCCTGCCGCGCCGCTTCTGCCGCGGCCTGCTCTGCCGTGACAGCTTCCTGCCGCGCCGCTTCCGCCGTTACCAGCTCTGCCGCCGTCTGTTCGTTTTCAGTAGCCGGCGGCGGTGCCTTGGCTGGCCGGGAACATCCTACCAGGGCCAGGACCAATGCCATTAGAATGGCCCCTAGAACCGCCTTTCTACGGAAACCCGCCTGGGAATAAAAAAAGGGCCTCCCGGAGCAAACCAGCGCCGGCGGCCCATATACGATCTTTATGGCAAGGCGGTATCTATATCTTAGTAAACCTATCGGGGGGGGTAAAATCAGAAAATCGCTTGGTAAAAAGCATGGGGGAATTATACTTTATTTTGATTTTTTAGACAAGTTGATTTTTAACAGCTGTCGCCGTTCAGTAGAAATGAGCCCTGTTTCCGTTCAGTAGAAATGCCCCCCTGCGTTCAGTAGAAATGAGCCATTCAAACATCGGTTTTACCGGGTAACCAACGGGATTATGCCTCAAACATAGTGGGGATTTCTTTAACCAACAGAGGCTTGTCTTTCCATCCGATATGGACAGAATGGTCTAATGTTATACGAACCAGCACTTTGTCTTCGGTACGAGGCAGCGGCTTGTTGGTTTCCAGGACTTGGAACAGGCGTGTTTGAAAACGAATGATGTAGTCTTTGCTTATACGCCGGTCGAATTCCATGCAGAGGATATCGTCCAGTTGCGCCTTGCCCGGATGTACATGGGCGTCATCGCTGTTTTGGGCAGGACGGCTGAATTTCCCATTCATCTTGGGCAAGTACGTTTCCCCCAGGAAACGGTTGGCTTCCTCAAGGGCAGAGATGCCTTCAAGGCGCAGCGCCTTAACCAGCCGATCCTGGTCAACGCCGTGGTTCCGTTCCACCCGGCCTTTTGCCTGGGGGCTGTTGGCGGCGATTACTTCGATCCCCAGCCGGTCGCACGCCCTGCCAAAATGGCTTTTGGGCTTGAGCATGCCCGCTAAAATCTCGGCATCGGTCGGTTCTCTGGTCAGGACAAAGGCATTTGTCCGGTCGCAATACAGCGATTCGGGTATTCCGTGTCATTCTATCCCCTTTTTAAGAGCGTCATTGCCCCAAACATGGTTTCTTCGTTGAAAAACAGGGACAGCCGTATTTTTGTGGCGTCATCGATCATCGTCATAAGGCAACAACGCGGCCCCCGCCCCTCAAACCAGTCATGTCGGACTTTAGTCCGCTGGCTGCCGTCAAACGGGACAAGTTCCTCAAAATGTGCCCGGGGTTTCCGCCGGCTCCGGTATTCGCTGCCGTTCCGCCTCTGTTTCCATAAGCCGGCAGATACCAATGCCCGCCGTAAAGTGCTTACGCTGATTTCCAGGCAATCCCTCTCGGAAAGCGTCTCCCGCGCCAGAGTTGGACCAAAATCATAATAGTTCTCCCGCTTTTTTCACGATTCCTTCATCGGTCCTGTTATTAGACGGTCTGCCCTTATTGCCATGTACCAGTGCCTGGTCTCCTCCGGTGACATAACGCTGATAAATCCGTTTTGCCTGGCTGTAACTGATGCCAAGCTCCCGTGACGCTGCCCTCAGCGTTTTAAGCCCCCGCTTAACCATTTCCATGATTTTCCCGCGGAGCTTTTCCTGCCCTTTCTTCTGTAGTTGTGCCATGCAGTATCATGGCTTTTCTCCGGGGATTTATGAGGGTTCATTTCTACTGGTTTTTAGGTACAGGGCTCATTTCTACTGAACGAGGGAGGGTGCATTTTCGCTG
>JAIRZS010000287.1 GCA_031267115.1 Treponema sp. | reverse complement strand
ACAAATTACGCATCGTCTCTCCCTCCCCTTGCTTTGTTATATTCTTCAATGCGTTTTTCATACGCAGAAGCCTTGACGCTTTTCGGCGCCGCCGCATGGCGCGGGGTACGGATATTGTTTACGCCGCTTGCCTTTATGTCGCGCACAAGGCCTGCGGCAAATTGGGACGCCCCGGTACCGCCGCCATTGCCCGCGGCCATTGCCTTAATGACATTGCGGCTCATTGCCTCTACCGACGCGCCGCTTTTTTTCGCCGCCTGGATCATGGGAGCCGTTCCCGGCGCGGCCTGCGCCATTTCATCCAAAGCAGCCTGGCGGTTGCGCTCCGCCGCTATCCCGGCGCGGTACGCCGCCCGGGCTTCCGCGGAAGCGCCGGCAGGAACCGTGTCAGGAGCGGCAGCAGGGAAGGGCTCAAGGAACTGGGCGTTGCACTCCGGGCAAGTCAGCAAATACCCTTCTTCCCCGGTTGCCTCATCCGTCCCTGTCTGGGCCGTCTCCGTGTCATAATCGACCTGGGCGCCGCAATCCGGGCAGACCGCCTGGGCGGCCTCGGCAGCGGGCCCGGGCGCGGGTTCTGTCCCTTCCGGAGCCGGCGCGGGTTTAGACGCGCCGCCAAGCAGGACCGCCTTAGTTACCGTCTGCCCGCCGTCGCCGTCAGAATTAACGTCAGTATCCCAGATGAAATCATTACCGCAGTGCGGGCAATTTACGGAGTAAATTGAGGCCCTCACGTTGCCCGGCATCCGCCTGGCAAGGACTGACTCCGGCGTACCGCCTTTTTCAGCGCCGCCCGCGAAAATCTCGCCTGTCTCAGGATTCAGGTTAACGGCGCTGTTGCAGCTCGGGCATACCATTTCGACAAAAGTTATTGCAGCTTTTGGTTTTACTTTGGCAGCCGCTTTTTTCGGTTTCGGTTTTCTTGTGAATATTCCCACAGAATTACCCCCTCGGTTAGAATTTATTATTCCGGCAGTTTTCTCGGCTGCCTTATCAAAGCCAGATAAATCGATTTTGAACCCGTGATAACTGTATACGCCGGGGCTTATGCACGCTGCGGCTTCAAGCGGCTGCATTGCCACGGGCGTATAACCGTCAGCCAGCCCGAATTCAATCGCTTCGTCAGCGGTCAGCCATGTGCCGTTGCCGGACTCCCCGTCCATTAACGCAATGACTTCTTCCCGGGTTTTGCCTGATTTCTGCATATAGGCATTCACCATGGGTTCTTTTATCTTGACCATTTCCGCCAGCAGCTCGCGCACGTTATGTTCGTTTACATCCCATGCGTCCGTTATCAGGTTATGGACAAACATCATTGCCTCAGGCGGCATATATACCGCATCGCCGGCGCAAGCAATCACCGAACCCCCGGAAGCGGCAACGCCGTCAATATACACCGATACCTTTTCCGGCCGGCTCCGCAAAATACTGTAAATTGCCAGGGACGCGAACATATCCCCGCCGTTGGAAAATATATGGCATTCAATTTCAGCTACGGCGCCCAGGGCGGTTAAGTCGGCCAGGAAACCTGCCGGGGTTACCCCGTCACCCCAAAATTCCAGCGAGCTTATCTCGCCGTAGATATTAATTCTCCCTATTTCCTGTCCGGTTTGGGCCCGTATTTTTTTGATCGAATAAAACTTACCCATTCTGATTCCCTCCCGCCTGGCCTGCTCCCGCGCTTTCAATAGCCCCTGCTGTTTGGGTCATAGCCTCAGCCGCCGCCACGGGCAGCCCTGCGGTTTTCGCCGCGGCAATTTCGCGACCGCGCTCCTGTATGTTTTCATAGTAATTGCCGCCCGTTAGCTCGCTCGTTGCTTCGCTGGCTGTCGCATATCCCAGCGCCGTAAGTTTTTCATAATTAGCCGCGCTCTTGCCCAGGTCTATGTGCGGCATCCCGGGGCCGTTCCATTTCGCCCTTGTGTAAGCGCGCCTTATAACCACATTGTCAAAATACCCGGGCGCTTCTATCCATCCGCGCATAACAGCCTCGTCCATAAAAGCTTCATAAACCGGCTGGCAGAAATCGTTTACCAGTCCGGAACGCTTTACCTTGAAATTGCTCCGCGCCACATTATTGGCCGCCTGGGACGCGCTGAAAGAAGCCTGGTACAACTGCACCAGCAATTCATAGGGTACCCCCACAGAGGGCCCCATCATCTGCAAAATTGATTTTATAAACGGCTCAAAGGAAGTCGTGGGCCTGGACGGGTCAACCGGTTCTACTTTTTCCCCGGGCCTTGCGTACTGGACTATGCCGTTGCCAAGGGCTATCAGGTTATCTTCGCCGTCCGTTAATTTCTGGCCTTCGTCCCCTTCCAAGCCTTCCATTTCCCCGGCCACAGTATCCGGATTATCAGAAGTTACCACCAGCGTAAACAGCGCCTGAATCTGCGCCGCTATCGCCTCGGCTTTAATGTAGCGGTCCAGAGTAAGGGCCAATTCGACTACCGGCGCGATTATCGGTATACCGCGGCGCTGCCCCGGCCGCTCCGATTCCATCAAATGCAGTACGTTAGGCAGCCCGGTTTCGGCGCCGTAGGCCGGAATATAAATCCAGCGCGGGTACCGGGCATCGTTATATTTGAACGTATGCGACCGGCGCTTCGCCAGGGGGTGCCCCGTATAGAACCAGTAACCAACCACATTACCCCATTGTGTAATTTCAACGCCCCCGTAAATATCGTTACCCTGCCGGTCATGCTCAATCCGTTCTACGGCGTCCGGGTCGGCGCAACAGTCGGCTTCAATGATTTGTATTTTCAGCGCGAACGGAGCGTTCCGGCGTTCAAAACGCGGCATGGTTACAAATACATCCCCCGCTTCCTGCTGCGCCCGGAATGCCAGCCTGGTCAGCTCATAAAAATTATCGCGGTGGTATACGTCGCACGCCGTTGATTCCGCGAATGTTTCCCACAACCGCAAGACCCCGGCCTTCCATTTTTTTACATCGTCCCCGGACATTCCCAGGAATTCAGCGTCCGGTGTCGGCTCGGGGCGCAAGCCGTCCCCGACCGTGTTTGTTGCTAGCGTCTTATACAGCCCGGCAATAATCGGGGCTTCCATTGTCAGCTGCCGGCTGCGCTGACGGATAATGGACAGGTTCGCGACTATATCATCATCGGGAGATCCCCCGGTCCAATTCCAGCCTTTAAATACCGGCTTGGTTAATGAGGCCGCGGAATGCGAATAACCGGACGCAAGGAATTTGTTGCCCGTCTTTGAGATTGGATTTCCATATTGGTCTAAGAGAACAACTTTCTTTCCCATGTGGTTACCCGACCGGTATTACGCGCCGGAACCTGCCGTTGCCCCCGGAAAGGGCGTCAATCAGATCCTCCAGCGTATCCTTGCGCTTGTGTAATGTGGCTAAATCAGCCCTGGTCAAACTGCGGGTCCCGATGCTGTATGACTGGGCGCCGCTTAATATCGCGGTTATGGCGGAATCTATTTGCTTCAGCTCTGCCTTTGCCTTTGCCAGCTTCTCCAATTTTCTTTTGTTCGCCATACATCCCCGCTGGAAAATAAAAAAAGCCCGCAGGGAATGAAAGAGGATATGCCTCTCCCAGTCTCTACGGGCTTCCGCATGTTCGGTCAGCCTTAATACAATGCTATACTTCGATTATTCGCTGTAAATCCTGAAAATGTCAAGCCTTTTTTCAGTCATTTTTTTGCGCATTTTTTGCTTTGCAAAAAACCGGGCTATCCGGGGTTCCGCTTCGCTCCATTCCCTCCGCTAAGGCAGCCTCCGGCTGCCACGCTTCGGGAACGCTCCGCGCCCCTCCTATCCCTTGCGCCCAAAGGGGTTTCCGCCCTCCGGACGGCTTTTGAGGTTTCCGGTTCTTTCTCAAGCTTGATGCGGTGTTCGATTGTCAGATCAAGCGTTCGGGCGCTTGCGGAAATGTTTATCGTTACGCTGCCATATTCGACAGTCCGCGCCGCTTTCCTGATTTCCTCAAGGTGCTTGCTGGTTAATTCCATTATCCCTCCCGCCTATAATTCTATGCCCTTCCCCCGGGCTATTTTGTTTTTGCCGGCAGCCTGCTTTCTTCTCTTGCCGGGTTCCGGGGTAACAGCCGGCTTTTTTCCTTCGGCTTGCCCGGCCCACGGCTCCGCCGTATAAATCCGTCTCAGCATAATATCGTCCTTCGGGGACATTATGCGGAGGGCGGCCCGCGCGTATACCCGGCAGTCAAATGATTCGTTCCGGGCCCCCGCCGCCTTGTGCCATTCATAAACAGGAAACCCTCTTTTATTTTGAACAACCACTCTTTTTTCGGCGGTCAGCATTTCAAAATAGGCGGCATCGTAACCCCTTACAGGTATATCGTCTTTGTCTTTTGGAAAATGGCAGTACCCGTCCCCGGGCTGCCCGATTTTAAGCCATGATAATATATCGGACTTTATCCCGTCAACGCCGACGATGAACAGGCCTTTCTCCCGGCTCTGTTTTGACGGTCGCGTTAACGGCAGTTTATCGCCGGCCTGCCCCTTGATAGGATACACCCCTTGGGACTGCCGGGCCTTGCAGTACGCGTAAACGCTCGGAGTCATGTGGCCCCCAGTGTCCACCGCTACACGGCTTATCCGGATTCTCTTCCCGTTTCCGTATGACCACGCACGGGCCAGTAGATCGTCAATGCGGTTCCAGACATCGCCGCCCCGGGGATCGCCGAATATTTCCGCATAATCGATTCCCCAGGATTCAAACCCCATTCCCCAACCAACTACCTCATAGGCCAGCCGGTTGTCCTGTACGTCAACGCCCATCGTCAGTACGCAAACCCCGTCCGGGAGTTCCGCGTTATAGACTTCGCGGCGCCCTTCCAGCGCATGGGATTCCACAACTTCCCCTTTTATTTCCCACGTTTCGGCAAGAATCGTATTTATGAACGTTATTAGCTTTGAGTAGTCGCCTTTCTTTGCCAGCCGCTGGGCATCCGCCCATTTTTCCACAAGGTTATCCCATGCAAGCTGGGAATCGAGCGCGTTGACGTGAAAGCCCTTTGTGTTATGTTCCGGATTTTCAGCCACCCACATACCTCCTCCTGCTTCCCATTCCCGCCTTGAATAAGCCCCGCCGCAAAACGGGCAGGACATTCTCATTGTTTCAAAATCAAGCCGCCTCCAGGAAAACTGTGACCATTCTTTGCATTCCGGGCATTGATGCGCCCACCGTTCCCTGGTTGAATCGTTATAGGCCGCTTCAATACGGCTCTTGCCTTTTATCGTCGGGGTAGATGTCAGGACCTTCTTCCGATTGGGGAATGCGTTCGTTCTGGCAAAGGCCAGTTCTATAGGATCGCCCTGGCCGGCAAGGTTATCCGGAGCCTCGTCAACCTCGTCAAACAGAACAACGCGCACTGGCCGCGACTTTAAGGATGGGGCGCTGTTGGCGCCGGCAATGACAATGTATCCGCCAGGGAATGATTTTTCCAAAATTTTATTATCCGGGCTTCTTGATTTCTCCGGCGCAATCTTCCCGCGCAGGCATGGAGTGTCCCGAAGCATGGGAGTCAGCCGCTTCCCGGAGAACGTTTCACCCATTGCTATTGTTGGCTGGACCACCATAATTGGGCAGGGGTCATAAGTTATGTAGTATCCGATAGGGTTCAATATGCCGGCGTTTGTTTTGCCCATCTGGGCGGCACACATCACAACTACTTGTTCCACTTTCGGATCGCTTATCGCGTCCATTATTCCAACCGTGTAAGGAGCCCTGTCGGAATGCCAATCCCCGGGCGCGGATGTTTCCTCGCTGGATACAACGCGCTCTTTTTCGGCCCATTCGGAAATTGTTGTTTTAGGCGGCGGCTTGATAACGCTTTGTAAGCGTCTTGCCAAGGAAGAACTTTTTTCAAGTATCGGCATAATTTAAATTTAAGTTTCTTTCGCCGTTAATTCTTCTTCTTCAACTAATTTTACTAAGTCCAAATCCGTAACTTCATCCATTACGCGGCGTAACCGCTCATCCAGTTTTTCCGCTATCTCCCTGGTATCATCCATGTCCCGCAATATCGGCGACAGCCCCATCGGTAGCGCCAGCAAGTTTATTCTTAACCGTGTCAGCATGGCGCCTATTAATCTCTCAATGTCTGAAGCCTTATGCAATTCCCCATCCAATTGTGCCAGTTTTAATTCTTCCAGTTTTCGCTTCGCGGAAATTTGTTTTAACTTCTCACTTGCCATCTCCTCAGAATCGCTAGACCTGCGGCTATCTGACTTTTGCCGGTAGTACTGCAAAAGGCTATGCACGTTTCGGACAAAATCATACTTTGCGGTTTTCTTATCGCCGGGTTCTTTTTTTATTACCCCTTCCTGCGTAAGCTGCTGTATACGCCGCGGATCAACCCCGACAAATTGAGCCAGCTCTTCAGTGCTGACTAACTTTACTTTCGCCGGTTCAGGTTTTTCAGCGGCCGTTTTTTTTTCAATTTTTTCAGCCGGTTTTTTGTCAGGTTTCTTTACCGCCACGGCTTTCGCTTTGCCTGCCGTCTTCGGTATGGCCTTTGCTTTGCTTTTGGCCTCTGTTTGCCTTTCCCTCATAAAATCCCCTTACGAAACGAAACCGCATTGAAAAATTCTCGTGCCTAGACCTCGTTTGAGGTCAACAGCACCCTCAGATAAAAATTCTCCGAAAGTACCTTAATTTTTTTCCCTCGAATGAACTCTAAGGTTTCATGGTTACAATGTAAGTCGGCGCATATTCTCTCATTACTGCAAGAAGTAGAGCATTGTTCTTATCCAGCGCCTCTACCAGATAACGATGAGCGGTAGCTGCATCCATACCATGACGTATTTCGTTTTGGTAAAAAGCAGCTAATTCCCGCGCTCTTTCTTTTACCTGTTCTGCAATGATGTCCCATTGCGGCGGTCTTATTGCCCGCAATTCATAATTTTTCCTGAGTAAATCGTCCATATTATTGAGATTATAATGGTTTTATGTGAAAAAGCAAGTAAACTATACTTTCCGCAGGTATATTTCCTTGGAATAGCCAGGCGCACGGGAGGCCATAAGCTTCAGGAATTCTTCTTTTGAGATATCAGTCAGTCGGAATATTTCCTCCGGCTTCATACCAAGCTCCTTACTGATTTCCTTAACGGATTTCCCTTGCCCCAATAGCCGCTTGACGATGTTCTTCATAGGTTCCAAGAGGTGGGTTCCCCGGGCCCGGTTGTGGGTTACGGTCCCGTATACGTCCCCCGCTGCGTCATCATGCTTGACAATAACCACCGGAACTTTACCCTTAAG
>JAIRZS010000330.1 GCA_031267115.1 Treponema sp. | reverse complement strand
CTGGTAATAATGCCCCGGGAGTAGCAATAGAAAATAATTTTAAGCAGGGCATCCGGCGGGTAGGCGGGGGCGCCTTTTTGGTCGTTATGGAAAGCGGCGTCGAAGGCGCCGAGGTCCAGCCGGTCTATGAGGCAATCCAGCGTGTGTTCGAAAGAACCGGGCATGAGTTGTTCCTCAGGGTTTACCGTAAGGAATAATCCCTGGGACATATCGTAATTCTTGTAACGTGCCATACCGGTTATTCTATTACAGTTTTTATGTTTTGTATACTTATTCGACAGCCTCAACAGGCCTGTTTATGCGCAGACCACTTCATACTCCGCTTAGTAAACTTATTCGCCCACGAACCTTCGGTTCGATTCGACTTTGCGGTAGTCTCTTCTTCAATTCCCTGTAATTGCAGTCCGCTACCATTCCCAGGAGGCAAGCTGTTTCCCGACGGCGGCCCCCAGAACCGCGGCGCACAGGGCCTTCGCCTCGCGCCACGAAACCCGGTCCATGCTTACCCGGCCTATCCGCCCCGGTCCCAGGCTTTCCGCCGCGAGAAGCCAGCGCCTTGCGCCCGGGCCGGCGGGGAGGAATTCCGCGGCCAGGGCCGGCCCAGCCGATTCGATCAATCCGTGGACATCCTCGTCAAGGCCCGAACAGGAAGGGCAGACGGCCTGGGCCTCGCGCCGGGAATACCAGAACGTTGCCCCGCTCTCCGTTTCCGGGAAAACCTTCCCGCAGGAAGCGCAGCGGCGCAGATCGGGCCTGCACCCGAGTATGTCGGCCCAGTTCCACAGAAACTGTACCATCATGCGGCGGCAGCCGTCCCTGTCCGCGCCTTCCAGGGCGTCGAGCGTATCCCCGGCAAGCGCCAGCGCCGGCCCGCGCTCGGCCCCGCCCCCGTGGGAGGCGAGTATAGTTTCCGCGACCGCGAAGGCGGCCATGGTACGGTCATAATCCTCCCTGATTCCCGGCCTCCAGGATTGCACATCGAAATCAGTTACCTTGAAAAAATCTTTCGCCGGATCGCGGTAAAGCCAGGCCGTCCCCTGGTGGTAAGGGGCGGCGTGCGCCCGCAGCCTGCTCTTCGGGCCGCCGAAAACAGTAGCCCGGATCAGGCCCTCTTCGGCAGTGAGCAACGTGACCTCCCGGTTCGATTCCCCGGAAGGCCGGGCGCGGAGTATAAGCGCGTTATAAGTCGGCGTGCGGTTCATAGCCAATAGCGGGGCGGCCGGCTACAGTTCGAGCGCGAAGACCTTGCTCTTCCTGCCCTGGTCGTAGCTTTCCCGTTTTTGCCGGGGAAGGCTTTCCACCGAATCCTCCCGAAAGCCCAGAAATTCAAACCAGTCCCGGGTTTGCGTGGTCAGCGCGAAAACCCGCCCCAGGCCCTGTTTTTTCGCCCGGTCAATCAGGCAGCGCACTATGCGCCGCCCCAGGCCCATCTCGGCAAAGGCCGGGTCGGTGGCAACCGCGGCGATTTCCCCCTGGCCTTCCCCCCAGTTGTGGAGCGCCCCGCAGGCGTGGACTGAGCCGTCGATCTCAAAGACAACGTAGTCTTCTTTTTTCTCCTGGATATCCTGGCTGTCCCTGCGTATCAGGACCCCCTGCTTCATCAGCGGCTCCATGATCCGCAGTATGTCGGCGATATCCTTAGTCCTCAAGGGCCTGATAGATTCGTATTCGTCAACGTAGATCATGGTACCCGAGCCGAGATTGGAGAACAGCTCCCTCAGCACGGAGCCGCTTTCCCGCGCGTCGATAAGGTGTACCCGCTCGACCCCGGCCCTGGAAGCCTTCAGGGCCAGCCTCAGTTCCGCGGCGGTTTTATCCGCGCCCGCCGGGGGCGAAGGGAGGGAGCGCAGCACGGTTTCCGTTTCCTGCGGGGTCAGGCTTGTTACCCGGCCGTCTTCTTCAAAATCAATGTCCGGGGGCGGGTCGAAGAATCCCCGGCATAACCCGTCGTGTACCGTAACGATAAACAGTTTTGCCGCGCCCAGCGCCGACGAGGCCGCCAGGGCAATCTCGTCGCTCGGGACATTGTAGGGCTTTCCCGCAGGGCTCCAGCCTATGCAGGGAAGTATAGGCACCATTCCCTGCCCCAAAACGCGGCCAATGGAATCCGTAAGTATCTTGTCCACCCGGCCGGTATTTTCCATATCGGTACCGTCTATCACCCCGATGCCCCGGGCGCGGACAAAGTTGCCGATCACCGCGTCCACCCGGTCCGCGGAAAGGCCGGTCATAAACCTGTTCGCCACATGGAAGGCCGCCATTTCCACAAAGGACATGGACTGGGCGCCGGTAATCCTGATACCGCCCGAATATTTCGAGACAATGCCGTATTCGGCAAGCACCGAATCGATCCACTCCTTTGCCCCCGGCACTATCACAATCCTGAAACCGGTCCTGGCAAGCAGGGCAAGGTCCCTCATCAGAACCGGAAAGCCCGGATCCTCAGTAACCGGAAAATCAATTTTAAATACCATGGTGGAACCGGCAAAGCGGCTCTGGTAGTGGAACGCTTCCCGTATCAGTTCCACCCGGGCAAGATCGGCGCCGCCCATGCTAGACACACAGCTCGGTAACGCCCGTCTGCCGTATGCGCAGGACCGTTACCGTACCCTTGCCGAAGACAGGCTCGATTTCCTCCAGGTAGTTGTCCAGGGAAGTCAGCGGCACATAGGCCTGTATCGTCCCGGCAAAGCCCCCGCCGTGGACCCGCGCCGCCCCCAGGTTTCCCAAAAAGGCGCGGCTTATGGCAAGGGCAAGGGCAATACCCTGTTCGGCGGGGTTTGCCGGCGCGTAGACATTCTGCAAAAGCTCCCAGGACGAATTCCCCGATTCGTTTACCAGCGAAAGATAGCGGCCCAAGGCGCCCTGGCGCTCGTAGGGGTCAAACAGCGAGTTGGTCCTTTCCAGCGCCTCTTTCATGTCGGTTACCCGGTTGTTCTCGCTGAAAAAGTGCAAAGCCCTCAGTATAGCCCGGTCCCCTATCCGCTTCCTTATTTCCGCCGCCTTTTCCATAACCTGGGATTTATAACATTCGCGCAGCACCTTCTTTCCCAGAAAAGCCGCCACGGCGTTCATCTCTTTGGGGATAGACGCGTAGTCGCCGGTCAGGTCCACATGGCTCCCCCCGGTATTCACCACGCAGAGCGCGTAGCCCAGGGAGTAAAGGTCAAACCTGACCGGGCTGACCTGCGGTTCCCCGGTATTTTGAAAGTCAATAGCCACCGTCCCCCCGCAGGCGCTGGCAATCTGGTCTTCAAGGCCGCAGGGTTTGCCGAAATATTCGTTCTCCGCCTTCTGGCCAATTTTCGCAAGCTCGACGGCGCTTCTGCCGCCCCCGGCGTACAGGCAGTCGAATATTTTGGCGACAAGCACCTCCACCGCGGCGGAAGACGAAAGCCCGGAACCGGCCAGCACCGTGGAATCCGCGTTTGCGCTGAACCCCCCGATCCTGGCCCCCTGGGCGGCAAATTCCGCCGCAATACCCCGGATCAGGGCTTCGGTACAGCCTTTCTCCGCCGGGTTTGCCGCAAGGTTGGGCAGGCCGTCCCTGAAAAGATCCACCACCACGTCCGGATAGCCGGTAGACCGGAATACCACAATCCCGTCTTCCCTTTTTGCCGCCGCCGCCGCCGCGTCAAGCTGTATCGACGCCGCCAGAACCTTGCCGTGGTTGTGATCCGTGTGGTTCCCCCCCAGCTCCGTACGGCCCGGCGCGCTGAAAAGCCGGACCTCCCCCGCAGCCTCCCTGAATTCCCGGACAGGCCCGCCCGCGTAAAGGCCGGGTTTCCCCTGGGCCGGGGTATCCGCGAAATTGACAAAGCCCTCAACCAGCTTCCGGTATCTTTTTTTGGGCGTCTCCCTTTCCTTCCCGTAAAGCGAATTAAAAAGCCCCTCAAAGGCCGCGGAATCTATATTTTTAATCAGTTCCTCTCCGGTCATCAGACTGCCTCCTCGTAATTTTTTCATTATAATGACGGAACAAAAAATAGGGAATAGCCAAAAAGGAGGGGCCTGTTACCCAAAGGCGGGATTCTGGCATCCGGGCCGCCGCCCGGCCCCCCTGCGCTCCATCCCCGCCTGCGGCGGGTATTCCGCTACCCCCCCGCCAAGCGCCCTTTGCGCCCGCCTTTTACCGCAAGTAAAGGTGCCAGGCACCAAATTTATGGATAAATTTTTATCGAGAAAAAGATACCTGGCACCATATACCGCAGACAACTAAATATAATTGGTAATCCCCCGGCAAAGCCCTAAACTTGACCCATAAAATCGAACATTTCCCTATAGTCGTAGAGGGTGTAGAATTTTTGTAGGCCCCGCCAAATTGTTTTTACACCGGGCGGACCGTCACTTGGGGCACGTCTGGGACCACCGAGATTGCCTGTATACTCCACCGCTTCCTTTATCGTGTATGGTTTCTCGGGCGCTTCCTTCATCCTGTTCGCTACACAATACAAAACTTTCCATTCGTCTTCGTCAAACATTATGCTGCACGGTAGT
>JAIRZS010000275.1 GCA_031267115.1 Treponema sp. | reverse complement strand
GCCGGCGCCCAGAAAAGCGGGGCCGCTACGCAGTGAATCCACAGGTAGCTTTTTAGCAGCTCTACGGTTTGGGGGCCAAGGTCGAATATTCCCACGATCCCGTTCATGGACAAAAGGATGCTTCCGTTTATGACGGCAAGTACCAGGTAACCCCATTTCATGATCCGGGCGGTGTATTTTTTGGCTGCGCCGTTATTCCCCGCGCCGATGCATTGGCCGACAACGGTTAAGAGCCCAAGGCCGAACGCGTTGCCGGGCATGTATGAAATGGAGTTCACTGAGGTGGAGATGGCGTTTGCGGCAATTGCCGCCGTTCCGAACGAGGTGAAAATCCGGGAAACCATAATTTTCCCCACCTGGAACATGGAATTTTCAACGCCGTTTGGTATTCCCACGTACAGGATGCTTTTTATTATGGAAAGGTCGATTTTGATTTTAAATAGGCCCGAAAGGGATATGGGGCTGCGGCGGTATCTGCCCCGCATTAAAAGGGCGATAAGGATCAACGCCGCCAGTCCCCGGCTCACCAGCGTCGACAGGGCCGCTCCGGCTACTCCCATGCGAAAGCCGAAAATCAAAAGGGCGTTTCCGCCTATGTTAAGAACGTTTACCAGAAGCGCCGTCAGCATCGGGACCCTGCTGTTGCCCATGCTGCGGAACAGGGCCGCCGCCGCGTTGTACAGGGCCAGAAACGGATAGCCCAAAGCGCTGATAAAAAAATACGTTTCCGCCGCCACGGCGACATCGTTTTCGAGGTTTCCGTAGATAAGTGAAAGAATCGGCCGCCTTAAAAAAACGCCTATGGCCGTAATGACAAGCGCCGCTCCCATGCTGGCGTAAACAAGCTGGCGGGAACTCAGCGCGGAACGTTTTTCGTCCCGCCTCCCGATATACTGGCTTACGACGACAGAACCGCCGGTCGCGAGAGCGCCAAAGGCCAGAATAAAAAGATTATTGATTACGTCAACAACGGATACGCCGGAGACGGCAAATTCCCCGATGGCAGTCACCATAACCGTATCGGCTATACCCATGGTAACGCCCAGGAGTTGTTCTACTACAAGAGGCCAAAAAAGGCGGAACAGGGATTTACCGGTCCACTGTTCCGGGGATGTCTGGGGCAAGAATCACCTTCCTGAAGACAAAACGCTAGTTCATGTGAAAAAGAGCTTCCGATATATTGTAGCAAAAGTCCCCAAGGCGTTCTATACGGCGGACCAGGTCTATAAAGAGCAGCTCGGTTTTGACATCCGCGCCCGCCTCAATGCGCTTTCTGCTCAGCTTGCGGAGTTTGTTGCGGGATTTGTCGATTTGAATTTCCAGTTCTTCGGCAAAGTCAATCTGTTCTTTACTGATCGGATGGCCAAGGTGTTCCCTGACAAACGAAAGGAAATCTTCAACCTGCCTGACATAGGGTGCCAGCGCTTCCGTTTCTTTTCGCTTGAAACGCTGCTTTTTCTTGACGCTCCGCTCAAGGATCATGCTGATCCCGCAGCAGTCGTCGGCCATGTCTTCAAGGTCCGCGATAATGCGCAGCAGTTGGGAAATGTTGTACTCCGATTTGGGAGAAAGCTGCTGCCGGCTGCATTCTATCAAAAAACGGGACAGCTCCTCGCGCATCTCGTCCGTGTAGGTTTCCCTGGCCTTCATGACGGCGACAAACTCGTCAACGTCAAGCTTTCCCCCGTTCAGCCTGTCTCCGGCCGGCTTCTCAGCCATTTTGAATGTATCCACCGCTTCGGCCGCATCCGCCATTTCGGCCACATCCGCCATTTCGGCCACATCCACCGCTTCGGACGTATCCGTTGTTTCGGCCGCATCCGCCGTTTCGGCTTCCGGTTCTTCCCCGCCGCCGGTTCCGGCAAGCGCGGCAAGGGCTCTGCTTACTTCCGCGTACATGTCCGAAACAAGGCCCGCCATGCCGCTTATTTCTTTTTCTACCCTGATAATGTTAAATTCGGGCGTCCCCTGCAGCAGGCCGGAAACCCACTCAAGTTTATAACGGCCCTGGTATTGTCCGGCGTTTTGCCTGTCCCTGATACAGAACGCGACCAGGGACGCGAACTGGCCGGTAAAGGGCAGAAACAGGATAGTACAACCCACATTGAAAACCGTGTGAAACATCGCGAGGCTGGTGGTAATATCCGCCCCGGGAGTGAGAAAATTCACGAACCCAAGCAGCGGCGTAAAGAAAAAGAGGGCGATAAGGGATCCGGCGACGTTAAAAAGCACGTGAACCAGCGCCGCCTGTTTTGCCGCCGTTTTCGCGCCCACGGCCGCCAGAATTGCGTCGATTGTGGTACCGATGTTTGCCCCAAGGATCATCGACGCGGCAATCTCGAACCCGATTATTTCCCTGTGGGCCAGGGCGATGACCAGGGTTATCGTCGCCGCCGAAGAATGTACCAGCAGCGTAACCGCAGTTCCGATACCAAGGCCGATAAGGGTTGAGCCAAAGCCAAGACCGGAAATCCTGCGGATAAATTCCAGCGAATCGGGACCGATGCCGGGAACGGCGCCGTTGATAAATTCCAGGCCGATGAAGATAAAGCCGAAACCGAGCAGCGCCTCGCCCCAGTCGCGGTACTTCCAGCGGGGAAGCCGCATCAGGAAGCCTATGCCGACGGCGGGCAGGGCCAGGACGGAAATGTCGAAATTGTAGCCGGCAAGCGAGACAAGCCAGGCGGTCGTGGTCGTGCCGATGTTGGCGCCCATAATCACCCCGATGGCCTGGGTAAGGGTTAAAAGGCCCGCGTTGACAAACGAGACCAACATCACCGTTGTCGCCGACGAGGACTGAACGAGGGCGGTAACGCAGAACCCGGTGAACACCGCGATAAAGCGGTTCCCCGTCATAAAATTAAGGACGCGCTGGAGCCTGTCTCCGGCGGCCTGCTGGACCCCGTCGGAAAGGACCTTCATTCCGTACAGGAAGAGACACAACCCGCCGAGCAGGCGGAATAAAAGTCCGATTGTCTGCATGGTCATTCCATGCGGGCCAGAGCCGCCGATATGCTGTAACAGTTGTCACCCAGCTGTTCCAGCCTGCGGACAAAGTCGATAAACAACAGCTCCGCCTTTACGTTTTTGCCGGCTTCTATCCGCCTGCGCCCGTATTTGCGCAGCCGCTTTTGGGCATTGTTGATACGCTCTTCCATGACCGCCGCCTGTTCCGCCTCTCCGCTGGCAAGTTTTTTGCCCAGATGATTTTGGACAAATCCAAGAAAGTCTCCCACAAGGGTCGTATAGGGGGCAAGGGCCTGCATTTCCTTTTCCCTGAAAACCCGATCTTTTTTGACGCTGGTTTCAAGGATAAAGCTTGCTCCCAGGCAGTCGTCGGTCATGTTTTCAAGGTCCGCGATGATCCGCAAAAGCCGGGACACCCGAAGCTCGGACCGCACGTTAAGACGCTGCCTGGTACACTCCATGAGGAAATGGGTAAGCTCTTCCCGCATCTCGTCGGCATAGGCTTCCTTTTCCAGAAACTCCGCGGTAAGTTTCTGCACCGCGTCTTCCTGTTTCGGATGTTCCTTGAGGGTTTCGAGGATTTCGCTTACCCTGCCGTACATCGAAGAGACAATGCCCGCCATATCGCGGATTTCTTTTTCCGCCCGGAGGATGTTTAATTCCGGGGTGTCCCGCAGGGCGCTTGAACTGTAACTGAGTTTGTAGTGCCCAAGCCCGGCCTCTTCCGGCCTGTCTTTGATGATCTTCCGGACAAGGACGGCGAACTGATTGGTGAAGGGAAGGAAGACGATGGTGTTTATCGTGTTGAACACCGTATGAAACATCGCAAGGTGGCTGGTAATTCCCGCCCCTTCGGGAAGCCCGGGGGTGACCACGTTCACCAGCCATAGCAGCGGATGGAACAGGACCAGCGCCCACACGTTTCCGATGACGTTAAAAAGTATGTGTACAAGGGCCGCCTGCCGCGCCGCCGGTTTCGCGCCGATGGCTGCCAGGGCGGCGTCTATCGTCGTACCGATATTCGCCCCAAGGATCATCGCCGCGGCCATTTCGTAGCCGATAAGCCCCTGAAAGGCCATCGTAAGAAATATCGCCGTCGCCGCCGACGAAGAATGGATGATCAGCGTGACGACCATTCCCACCGCCGCCCCCAGCAGAATCGAAGTAAAGCCCATGCCGGAAAAGCGGCCGATAAACGAGAGGGTCTCCGCGGAAAGAGAAGGCATTGATTTGGTAAGAAAATCCAGGCCCATAAAAAGGAGGCCGAAGCCCAGTATGGCGTTTCCCAGATCCCGGCGCTTCCACTTGATCACCGAAAGCAAAAAGCCGATACCGACGGCGGGCAGGGCCAAAACGCCGATTTGCAGGGAGAATCCGATAAGCGAGACAATCCAGGCGGTAACGGTGGTGCCGATGTTCGCGCCCATGATGACGCCGATTGCCTGCTTTAGCGTAAGAAGGCCGGCGTTTACAAAAGACACAACCATAACCGTTGTTGCCGAAGACGACTGGATTACCGCCGTTACCCCGAAGCCGGTAATGACCGCGAGGACACGGTTGCCGGTCATATAGGAAAGCACTTTCTGCATGCGTTGACCGGCGGCCTGCTGTATACCGTCACCCATAATCTTCATGCCGTAGAGGAAAAGCCCCAGGCTGCCTGCTATGCTGAAAAAAGTTCCCATTTTCCCAATATTAACCTATTTTTAACTTTTTATTAAGATAGGACTGTGGATAGAGAATTTGTTTTGGTTATTTCCGATACCCACGGATGCGTAAAGCCTTTCGCGGCCGCGTTGCGATGGGCCGCCGAACGGGGCATTGGCCGGGGTCTTTTTTTGGGCGACGGCGCGGACGATATCCGGGCCGAAGAGACGGGAACAATTTTGGACTGGACAGCCGTCCGGGGGAACATGGACGGCGCCGGGCCGCTTTCCGCCGTCGCCGAATTCGCGGGGCGGCGGCTGTACCTTGCCCACGGTCACGCCTTTCAGCTGAATTTGGGCCTCGATCTCCTTGCCGCCGCCGCCAGGGCAGCTGGCGCTGAAGCCGCCCTGTTCGGCCACACCCACGTTCCCTGTTTCGGCTTTTTTGACGGCATGGCCTTTCTTAACCCCGGCAGCGCCGGCCGTCCCCGGAGCCGCCACGGGGCAAGTTTCGCCGTTCTTGAAGCGCCTGTCCGCGGTCCTCTCAAGGCGTCGTTTTGGGGCATCGGCAAAACCCGCTCCGGGTACGCGATAAAAGAATTTACGCTGTGATAACGCCAAAAGGCGGAAGGATATTTATACCTTCCTACTG
>JAIRZS010000218.1 GCA_031267115.1 Treponema sp. | reverse complement strand
CACATCATATCAGTTACACGGAGGAAAAACCAGATTTATAACAAAAACTCCGTGACTCTCCGTGTCCGCCGTGGTTTTCTTTAACATTTTGTAAGTACTCATATCAATATGTTTAGTCTAAACAACCTACTAGCGATCTGTTGCGGTCAAGCCGGTGGATACTACGGGGACCCTGCCCCCAACCGCCGTTTCCGCGGTTTGAAGCAGCTGCCGCATCCGGGTATGGGGAAGCAGATCCGTTTCCATATATTCCCATTCAAGCCCCAGGCTCCGGTACTTGTCTTTACACATATTGTTAAAAGCGCATAATTCCCACCGGCTGATCACGTCGTGGTGGGCTTTTATAATCTCCGCTATGGACAGAATGTTTTCTTCCGTATCGGTGGCATGGGGTATGATCGGGGTACGAATCCATACTTCCCCGGTATATTCACGATTCCTCTTTTTTTCGGCTATGCGGTCAAGGTTCTCCGAAACAGGCCCGTTCCCGGCGCCGGTAAATTTTTTATGCAGATCGCTGTCGGCGATCTTTACATCAAACAGTACGAAATCAAACGATAAAAATACCGGTTCAAAAATTCCCGGAGAACAATACCCCGACGTATCCAGAGCGGCATTGATGCCTTCGGCATGAAGCCGCTCTGCCGCCTCGATAATAAAAGGCGCGTGCAGCGCCGCTTCCCCGCCGCTGAACGTAACGCCGCCCTTAAAGGCGTCGTAAAAATGCTTGTCCTTTAACGCGTACTTTACCAGTTCATCAACGGTCCATACCCTGGCCGAAATTTGCAGCGCCTTTGCGGGACATCTTTGGGCGCATATTCCACAACGGGTACAGCGGTTCCGGTCAATGCCGAGACCTTTTTCCGTAAAGCCCAGATTTTTTTCGGGACATACCTTAACGCAGGTATGACAGCCTATACATTTCCGCGCTTCCCACTTTATATACGGCCGGGGAGCAATTCCTTCCGGGTTATGGCACCATTTGCAGTGCAGGGGACAACCCTGAAAAAAGAACGTCGTCCGCAATCCTTCCCCGTCATGACTTGTCCCGCGGTGGGTGTCAAAGATCAGGGCTTCCATAAACCAAAATCATACGGCTTCATAATTAACCCGGGCGACGAACTCTTCCTGAAATTTACGATCCATAACGCAAAAATGGGCGGAATAACCGGTAACCTTGACAACCAGCCCCTTGTGCGCCGGATTTTCCGGATCATCCATGGCAGCTTTAAGCTTTTTCAAATCGATGATATTGAGATTTATCTGGACGCCGCCCTGTCCCATAAAAGCGGTAGAAAAGCGGTTGATGAATTCGCCGGGGTTTTCTTTCCCGTCAAAGAACCTGGGCTGCAGCTCAATCTGTAAAGAGCCGCCCTGAAAGCGCCTGAAATCGACTTTACACAGAGAATTCGCCGTAGCGGTAATCCCTTCGGTGTTTCTTCCGTGCATGGGATTACAGCCGTGGGCAAAAGGTTCCGCGGCAAAACGTCCGTCGTAGGTGGCCCCCTGCAGCTGCCCCGCGTAGGTGTGGCCCATGAACTGGAAAAGGGAAGGCCTAAAGTGTCCTCCCTTTATATTCCGTTTTAATTCCAGCATATCCACAATCCGGTTGGCAACCCGGGCGTACATGGCGTCGACCCCGTCAAGATCGTTGCCGAATTTCTGGGCGTTCAGAAGGAACTGCCTGAGTTCCTCCGCTCCCTGCCAGTCGTTAAGGCGCGCTTCCCGAACCTCCCTGAGACTATACAGTTTCCTGTCAAACACCACTTCCTTCAGCGCCTGGAGGCCGTCAACGACATTGGGAACGCCCAGAACATTCACCGACGTACAGGTATTGTTAACGCCCTTTGGGCTGGTAACATCACAGCCTTTTTCGATAGGGCCGTGCATACAGAGGGAGGTGACCATTTCCGGCCAGACCCGATCCTGCCACTCGTACACCTTGTTTTTAAATTCGACCAGCCCGTCAACGGTTTTTTCCAGGCGCCTGTCGTATAATTCCCACAGTTCCTCAAAAGTGCTTATGTTGTTTTTAATTCCCTCTTCAACCGCCATATCAAGCGGCCTGGTCAATACCAGGCAGTTCATATCGTGATCCGAATATTCCGAGCCGACGGCGCAGTACCATTGGCATCCGCTGTACGCGACATTCCAGGCGTCATCGTAACTGTAACCCGAATAGAGTTCGCTGTCCCTGAGTATATCGTAATTTACCAGCGTCGGCGTTCCGCAGCCGTGCCGGGCCACCACCTCGCAGCCGTAAGCGTAAAATTCTTTATCGATGTCCGGATGCCACATAAGCCCCAGATGATTGTAACCGCCGGTAATGTCATAGGCTTCTATGCCTATCCAGCTTACTTCACCGGTCGCGTCACTCCCGTCCTTCAAGCGGCCGCCGAAGGCAAAATAATTGCCGCCGTATTTCAGGTACATTTCGGCGATCAATTCCCTGGCCTCGGTCCTGGTCAAAATTCCCCTTTCGGTGTCACGGCGGTAAAAATCGTTCAAGAGGAGATCGAGCCTGCCATAACCGTTTCCGTGTCCGTTAATACGTTCCGCTACCTGGAAAAAATAGATCCACTGTACCACCTGTTCAAAAGTTTGGGGAGGGCCCTTACTGAGGGCTTCGCAGTTGGCGGCGACCCGTTCAAACCGGGCTTTACGTTCCGGGTCTTTTTCGTTTTGCGCCAGCTCCAGCGCTTTGTCCGCGTGGCGCGCGACAAAGCGGATAATTGCCTCCACGACCAGTTCCTGGGCGGAAAGATACTCCGCCCGGCGTTTCGCGCCGTATCCGGCGTGGGTCTTTCCGCTTTTCCGTACTTTGTCCAAAAGCCCCGTCCAGCCAAGTTCAAGCCCAATCGAAAGATCCGGGCAGGTATGAGCCAAACTCATGCCGCCGGCCCCCACGTGGCGCAGCTTTTCTCCCAGTTCGTACACTATGTCCGGATACTTGTATAGCCTGGCCTCATCCAGCTGCCAGTGGAATTCACCGACAATGGTTTCATCGGGGTATACTTCCGCCGGGCTGTGATCCAGAAAGAAAGCGTAGTCCTTTGCCCAATTCAGGGCGCTGTATTCAAAGCCTTCAAGTTTTGAGGGCATTTGGGAAGCAAGGGGAAAATCTCCCCCCACGTCGACCCGGCAATTGTGGTCGCCGATATTTATCCGCCGGGACGCGCTGACCGCCATTTCGCCGGTGGCGGGTGAAAATGCGGCGGAGTGGCCCGACCAGTGGTAAACCAGAAATTCCGCGTTATCCGCGTAAAGGTTTCTTCGTCCCGAAACTGCTAAATCGGCGCTCCGCTTCGTAAGCCGGGTAAGCCGCTGTGACGGTTCAAGTTTTACTGCCATACTATTCCTCCCCATCATGAGCCTTTGATAAACTATAAATCGTTTTCGGTATTTGTACAGTTCCGAATATGTCTTTAAGGTTGCCGATTATGACTTTTACAATACCCCGAAGGAGAACATCCGTATATTTTTTTAAAAGCCCGGGAAAAAGCTTTTTCATCCTCGTAGGCGGTCATCCGGGACACGTCCTCTATAACGGCGCCCGACAATAACTCTTTTGCCGCCATCGACATTCGTTTCTGCGTCACATATTTCATCGGCGTGGTCTTATAATGTTTTTTAAACATCCGGGTAAAATACGCCCGTTCCATGCAGGCCGTTTTTGCCAGATCCTCAACGGTAATATGTTCCGTCACGTGCCGGGTAATGTAGCGTATTACGTTTACCAGACGGGAATCATATACGATTGTCGGACAATACGCGGCCGCCAGGTATCTGACCAATACTCCGCAGAGTTCGTCCAGGTTTTGAATGTCCCCGATATCGCTGAAACGCCGCATGGTATGAAGCAGGGACATTTCGAGCGTGTTCTGGTTGACGGGAATCCGCAATAAATCATCGGTAATATCCGGCGCGATTTCGATATGAAAATAAACAACTTCCAGGGGATTGTCCGGATCGTGCCATAAGGTATAGGGCGAGAAAGTCGGAAGTATATACAGATTGCCGGCCGGAAGATCGATGTTACGCGTCGCGCTTAGATAATGGGCATTGCCGCCCAATACATAATAAAACCGGTGAAATGAGGCAATTTCATCCCGCATACCCCATTTTTCGGGGCAGACAATATACCCGTACCCCAACTCGTCAACAATAAGTTTGCTAATCATTTTCGCCTAATTTCATACAACTCACTTCATTATACATATTAATTAAAGCAAAATCCCGCTCCGCGCCATATAGAGAGAGAAGACCGGTATTTGATCCGGTCATCCCCCATTATTGCTGTCAGCGTTAGTTTGGGGTATATTTTCTTTAGGACGCCTGTCCGGCTTTAAGGAGCGGAATCATGGGAGATATGGAACAGTGGAGGGAATCTGTCAAAGGTCTGACTTCCGAGGATGTCTGGGCTATGTTTCGGGAGACAGACCGGCAAATGCAGGAAACCGCCCGGCAAATACGGGAAACAGACCGGGAATGGAAAGAAACCTGCCGGTTTCTCGAGGGGTTGATTGTCAAAACCGACGCGCAGATCAAAAGAACCGACAAACAAATCGGAGAACTGGGAAACCGTTTTGGCGAACTGGCCGAGCATTTGGTAACCCCCAACATGGTAGAAAAATTCAGATTTCTGGGCTATCCCTTTACCAAAGCCGGGCCCAATCTGGAATTTTTTGGCCACAACGGAAAAACCCTTACGGAAGTTGATGTTTGGCTTGAAAACGGCGAGTTTGCCATGGCGGTGGAAGTGAAGACCGATCTGCACAAACAGGATGTGGATCATCATGCCGGGCGGATGATACTGCTTCGCCGTTATTTTGACGAGCGCGGCGACACGAGAAAGCTGCTGGGCGCCGTCGCGGGAGCTATCGTTAAACCCGAATGGAGGGACTATGCCATGGGAAAGGGCTTTTATGTGGTAGGACAGTCGGGCGACACGGTAAAGATTGAGGTCCCCGAAGGTTTCAAGCCCCGGATTTGGTAAAAGAGCCGGTTTTAAAATAGCGGCATATGCCAGCCATAATTGCAGAAAACTTTTAGGCCTGTGACAAAACGGATTCCAGTTTTTCCCGTACCGCTTCATATTCGAGGTTGTCGATCTGTTCCCTAAGCCAGGGGATAAGCTCTTCGCCCGATTCGTAGCCGTATTTTTCAAGTTCGGCCAGCACCTCTTCCATTATGGCGGGCTTGAAGCGCTTGCTGGCGTCAAGGAGTTTTTCAAGCAGGGCTTTGTCGGGGGCCGCGGCCTTTGGTTTTTCGCTTGCGCTTTCTGCGGCGTTTTGCAGCAAGTCCCGTAAACTTTCCAGGCTTGCTTCAACCATCGCTATAAACGCGGCGTTTTTTGCTTCGACCTTTTCGTATTCTCCGGCCTTTGCGGCAAACTCAAGCTCTTCGGCGGCCTTGCCGATTGCGTCGGCACAGATGCCGTAGCTTGCGCCCTTAAGGCCGTGAACCGTTACCGCGTAATCCGGCAGGGTTTCCCGTGTCAGGGAAC
>JAIRZS010000129.1 GCA_031267115.1 Treponema sp. | reverse complement strand
GGGTCTTGAAAGGCCCGCCTGTATTTGATACCCTGACTAAGGCAAGTATGCCGATGTTTTGAAGAGAGGTGAAAAATGGCATCATCAAAGGTTTACTTCACCGATATGCGGTGCAAGGTCGGGGAGAGTTTGCTGGTTAAACTGGACAGGCTTATCCGTAAAGCGGGAATCGAGCAGATTGATTTTAAGCAAAAATATGCGGCTATCAAGATTCACTTCGGCGAACCGGGAAATCTGTCTTTTTTACGGCCTAATTTCCCCAAAACGGTGGCCGACCGGATCAAGGCTCTGGGGGGCATGCCTTTTCTGACGGACAGCAACACCCTCTACGTGGGCCGGCGGAACAACGGGCTGGTCCATCTGGACGCGGCCAACGAGAACGGCTTTTATCCCGGCTCTACTGGGGTGCAGAATATTATTGCCGACGGCATCCGGGGTACCGACGATGTAGACGTGCCGGTGAACGGCGGCGTGTACTGCAAGGTGGCCCACATAGGCCGGGCGATTATGGACGCGGATATCGTGGTTTCCTTGAATCACTTCAAGGGCCACGAGGGTACCGGGTTCGGAGGGGCGCTGAAGAATCTTGGCATGGGGTCGGGCAGCCGCGCGGGGAAAATGGCTATGCACAACGACGGCAAGCCCGTGGTGGATCAGAGTGTCTGTATAGGCTGCAAGATATGTACCCGGTTCTGCAACCAGGCGGCCATTAGTTTTGGCGCGAATAAGAAGGCTTCTATTGACCACAGCAAATGTGTCGGCTGCGGCCGGTGTATCGGGGCGTGCAGTAAAAACGCTATTGAAAATTCTACCGATTCCAGCAACGAGGCTTTGGCCTGCAAGATGGTCGAATACGCGAAGGCCGTGGTGGACGGCAGGCCCAATTTCCATATTAATGTGGTAAACCAGGTTTCCCCCTACTGCGACTGCCACGGCGAAAACGATGCCGCGGTGGTACCCGATATCGGTATTTTCGCGGGCTTTGATCCTGTGGCCCTTGACAAGGCCTGTATCGACGCGGTGAACGCGGCTCCGGGGATTGTTTCCAGCGTCTGGGGCGAGCGGGAACACAGCCGCAGGTACGGGAAGGACGGGGAGGATCACATGACGGACATCCACCCGAGTACGGACTGGCGCTGCCAGATTGCCCACGGGGAAAAGATCGGCCTTGGAACCGGGGATTACGAATTGATTACGGTAAAATAGGTGCAGCCATTCAGCGGGGGGCTTAGGGCAGGGCGGTCTGTCCGCCGTGCTCCCTTATCGCCGCCATAAACGCGGCCCCGTATTTTTCCAGCTTTGCCTCCCCCGCGCCGGAAACAGCCAGAAACGCTTCCCGGTTTAGGGGCCGCTTCCGGCACATATCGCGCAGGGCCGCGTCTGAAAAGATGATGTAGGGCGGTACGTGCATTTTCCGGGCAAACTGGGTCCGCAGTTCCCGGAGCCTGGCAAAGAGCGTTTCGTCAAGGGGAGCCTGGTCCGGCGCCAGGGCGCGGCCCGGCATTGCGGCCCCCTGGCGCGGGGTGCCCGCGTCCGCCGCAGCAGGCGGGGCGCTGCCGTCAGGGAGCAGGGGCCTTCCGGGGGCTTTGGTTTCCCCGGGGAGCATCATTTTAACGGTTTTCTTTTCCTGAAATATTTCCCGGGAACGGGGGGCCAGGTATACCACCGGGTACTCGTCGCCGGTAACGCCGAGGTATCCTTCGCTCGCAAGATAATCCAGAATAACGCGAATCCGGCGGGCGTCCGTATCCGCCATAATGCCGTAGGTACTTAGTTTGTCGAGTTCCAGGTCCTTGATTTTTTTGCTTTTGCTGCCGCGCAGTATTTCTATTACCGTTGTTTTCCCGAAGCGCCGCCGCCGCTCTTCTATCCGGTAGACGCAGGAGAGTATCTTCTGGGCGGGAATGGTAATGTCGGTTTCCTTAAATTCGGTATCGCAGTTGGAACAGTTGCCGCAGTAACTGGGAGCGCTTTCCCCGAAATAAGAGAGGAGCCGGGAGCGGAGGCAGTCCTGGCTTGTCGCGTAAAAAGTCATTTCTTTAAGGAGTCCCAGGTTATGTTCAATGAGCGCTTCGTCCCGCTCGGCTTCTTCGTCCCGGCTGCCGGTGATAAGGAAGCGGTTGAGATGCACATCCTGGGGGCTGTAAAGCAGCACGCAGTCCGCCCTTTCGCCGTCGCGTCCGGCCCGGCCCGCTTCCTGGTAATAGCTTTCGATGTTTTTCGGCATATTGTAATGAATCACAAACGATACATTTGACTTGTCTATTCCCATGCCGAAGGCGTTTGTCGCCACCATAACAGTTTTTCTGTCGTAAATAAAATCGTCCTGGTTTTTATGCCGCTCGGCGTCGTCAAGCCCCGCGTGATACCGGGCCGCCGGGATGCCCCGGCTGTCCAGGGTATAGCTGAGATCTTCCACGGTTTTTCTGGTGGCGCAGTAAATAATGCCGCTTTTGCCGGGGCGTTCCCCCAGAATTTCAAGGAGCGCCTGAAATTTTTCACGGGGGCTGCCGGGGCGGCGCACGTCAAAGTAAAGGTTTTCCCGGTTAAAGCCGGTAACAAGGGTAAAAGGGTTTTTTAAATCGAGGATGCGGATAATGTCTTCCCGTACTTTTCCGGTAGCGGTAGCGGTAAAAGCGGCGGTAATAGGGCGCTCCGGCATCTGCGAAATGAAGCCGGTAATGCAGAGATAGCTGGGCCTGAAATCATGCCCCCATTGGGATATACAGTGGGCCTCGTCGATCACTACCATAGAAATGTTTTGCGACGCGACAAGCTGGGCGGGGAGTCCCCGCTGGAGCCGTTCCGGAGCTATGTAAAGAATTTTTATTTTTCCCTCTACCGCGCGCGAAACAGTGCGGTTGTACTCGCCCGGGGCAAGGGAACTGTTAAGATACGCCGCCGGAATCCCCGCGTCTTCCAGCGCGTCCACCTGATCCTTCATAAGCGAGATAAGAGGCGAGATAACAACCGTAAGCCCGTCCAGCATCAGGGCGGGTATTTGGTAGCAGAGCGACTTCCCCGCGCCGGTGGGCATTACCGCCAGGGTATCCCTTCCCGAAAGGAGCGCGTCAATAACCGCCTCCTGTCCGGG
>JAIRZS010000044.1 GCA_031267115.1 Treponema sp. | reverse complement strand
ACCGCGTCGTACTTCACTTCTTCTTTGCGTATCTTCTCTATCGCCTCAGGCCCGCTCAGGACACAGTCAATGGTAAGGCCGTAGGGCAGCATAAGCCCCCTGGCAACGTCCAGGTTGGTGGCTACGTCATCCACTACCAGCACCTTCCCGTAGGGCATACGCGCCCGGACCAGGTTTTTGCCCCGGCTGCTCCTGGTTTCAATAAGCCGGAAAGACATAAGGTTCTCAGCCACTTCCTTCCCGATAGGCCTTTCGTCAACAAGCCCCTGGCGGACGCGCACGGTAAAGGTAGTACCCCACCCGTATTCGCTTTCCACGCTTATGGTCCCGCCCATCAGCTCCACAAGGCGTTTGGTGATGGAAAGCCCCAGACCCGTCCCCTCGATCTTGCGGTTGGCCTTGGTATTAAGCTGGCTGTACTCAGAAAAAAGCTTGCCTATATCCTCCTTCCTGATGCCCTGGCCGGAATCGCTTACGGCGAAGATCATGCACGCGTCGCCCCCCTGTTTTTCCCAGCGGATCTGCAAAGCAACCGTCCCCGCCTTGGTGTATTTAAAGGCATTGGAGAGGATGTTGTTCAGCACCTGTTTTACCCGGAGCTCGTCGCCAAAAAGCCTTGCCGGTATGGTGTCGTCGATGTTGAGCTTGAAGGTGATGGGCTTGGAGCCAATGCGCACTATGTTGAGCTGCACCGTGTCGTTGATCAGGCTCGGGGCATCGTATTCCACCGGGATAAGCTCCAGGTTGCCCGCCTCGATTTTCGAAATATCCAGAATGTCGTTGATTATTCCCAGCAGGGTGGAACCCGAATTGTATATCTTTTCCAGATCCGTGCGGGTGTCGTCGGGCAGATCGTTTTGAAGCTGTATTTCCGAAAGGCCAATGATAGCGTTCAAGGGGGTACGGATCTCGTGGCTCATGGTCGCGAGGAAGGCGCTTTTCGCCCTTGACGCAGCTTCCGCAGCTTCCTTGGCGCGCAGGGTTTCGGTAACATCGTGGAAAAGAAGCATGACGCCCTCCACCTTGCCGGACTGGTCACGCATGGCGGTAGTATTGGTAATGTAGATCCGGAATACGCCGCTGCCGTCAAGGTCCAGGGTTTCTTCCGCCTCTACGGTTCCCTGTTCGGCCATAGCGCGGCCGATATAGGCGCCGGCGTTTTCCGAAAAAACATCGTTACGGAAGCGGGCAAAAACCTCGGAAAAGTGCAGCCCGTTGATAAGGCCGAAATTCTGTATCCCGGCCATTTTAAGAAAGGTATCCGTACAGTAGGCGAATTTCCCCTCGCCGTCCAGCAGTATGATAATGTTGGAACTGTTTTCCAGCATCATGTTCATAAATTTTTCCTGCCTGGTTTGCTCCTCTTTCAGCCTTACGGCAAGCCCGTCCCGGGTGGCGGATATTTTTTTAAACCACTCCATCGCATTTTGCTGATTGGCAAACTGGCGGTTGATTTTTTTTAGCTGAATCTGCAAGGCGGCGTTTTCTTCCCGCAGGGCCTGTGCTTCGTCGGTCATTGGCTCCCTCTTACAGAACGCAGATGATCAGGGAATCGTTTTGCAGGTGGTTTACTATCCTGCCGTCACTGAGCCGGGAAGGAAATACCTCGCCCCCGGAATAAACAAATTGATACGGCGTATCCCCAAAACATTCCTTCGCCTTCTCCTGCTCCGCCAGGGGCTGCACACCGAGCGCCAGTTTGCGGCCCCCGCAGGAGTACATCAGGAACCCCCGGCCTTTAGCAGCTTTCAGGGCCTCCGCCATTTTGCCCTCGGTAGAACTGATCACATCCTCAAAACCCATAACGCCCAGGGCGATGGCGGAATTAGCCGGAACCCCGCCGCCCAGAATCAGCGCCCCTTCGTCGGCGGCCCCGAAACAGGCGCGGACCAGGACGGAACCGTCTTCCAGATAAATGATAAGAGGCATGGACGCTATGCCCATCACATCGCCGCCCTTGGCAAGCCCGATGGATTCAAGGTATTTTACCGCGGGCATGTTGTTTATGGTCTGCAAAATATTGCGGTTCGTCCCCGTCACCACCGCCTTTTGTTTCAGGATATTTTCCTCGTTCACGGAAACGCTCAAAAATTCCGGTTCCGCGCCGCTCCCGACAGCCGCCAGCGCCAAAGAGGCGGGGTAGGATTCGCCGTTGTAAAACGTAGAGGTCCTGCTGAAATCCGGCTCGTTGGAGATAGCCACCGTACCAAAGGCGGGGATGCCCCCGGAGAGGGCGTCGAGCTTTTCAACAAATTCATCGCCGGCCACTTTGAGCAAAAAGGGAATAAAGGGTATCAGCAGGGCGGGCTTCCCGTCCAGCCTTGCGGCAATTTTCCCGTAAAGTTCCGTCAGGGGCGCGTCGACAGAATCGGTAACCGGCCCGGAAACGCCGCCCGCGAAATTCACGTCGTCGCTGGTCAGCACCGTTACCGTAAGCCCCATCTGGCTCATGCCGGAAGGCGTTGACGCGCTCATGGTAGTACAGCCCAGCGTATCAAAGGGCAGTTTCCCGGAAAGGGCCTTGACGACCCCGCTGTCAACAAAATCGCTGAAACAGTGTATAATCCCGAGCGAGTTTGCCAGGCGTTTATGTTCCAGGTCCAGCTGCCCCAGCAGGCCCGATACAGCCTCTTCGACATCGTCAATCTCTTCCGTAAAAGCGGTAAGCATTTTAATCATCTTTGCCCTCCTTCCGAATTCCGCCGCCCAAGCAGCGATTTTCTTGCCTCGGCGGCCAGTTCATTGTTTATGCTTTCAAAAGCATCCACTACCCGCCCGTCAAAACTTTTATTCTTGCCGTCAATTATAATACGGCAAGCTTCGATATGTTTCATCCCCTCGCGGTACACCCTGTCGTCCACCAGGGCATCGTATACATCCGCCGCCGCCATAATGCGCCCGCAGAGGGGGATTCCGTCCCCCGCGAGGCCCCGGGGATACCCCTTCCCGTCAAAGCGCTCGTGATGGGAAGCGGCGATCATTCCGGCATAGTAAAGGTACTGCTGGGTAGGGGTACGCGCCAGCATATTTTTCAGTATTTCCTCCCCCATAACCGTGTGCTGCTTCATAAGGTCAAATTCCTCGTCGTCCAGCCGGTCCGGCTTGAGGAGGATGCGGTCGCTGATGGCGATCTTCCCGATATCGTGGAAAGGCGCGGCCCGGACCATCATACGCAGATCCGCGGGGGTAAGTTCCTCGGGGAAAAAGCCCATTTCAATCAGCCTGCGCCCTATCATGTCCACATATTTGCTGGTCCGCGCCACATGCCCGCCGGTATTTTCATCCCGGCACTCAATAAGCTCGGCAAAGGCAAGGGCAACGCTGTCCGACATTTTCGCCGCAGTATCTTCAAGCTGGGCCTGGTAAGAGGCAAAACGCCGGTGCAGCTCTATACGGTGCAGAAGAATGTTCTTTTCCACCGGCTTGGTGATAAAGTCCCTGGCCCCGGACTGAAGCCCCCGGACCTCGGTTTCCGTATCCTGGTTGCCGGTAAGGAAAATTACCGGGATGCTTCCCAGGTAGCGGTTCAGCCTGAGCCGCTTCAGCGTTTCAAAACCGTCCATCCCGGGCATTTCGATATCCAGCAGGATCAGGTCCGGTTTTTCCTGCATACAGATTTGCAGGGCCAGGGGCCCCGACTTGGCAAGGGAGACATCGTAATGCATCCCAAGCTGGGCGCCTATCTGTTTGAGGCTGGACAGATTGTCATCCACCACCAGTATCCTGCTCTGGGGGGCCTTATCCATGGCGCATGTCCTTTCCCTGGATCTTTACCAGCGGTTCCACGGACACTTTAAGGCGGGCAAATACATCCTTCATCCCCTCAAACACCTCCACAATCCGGGGGTCAAACCAGGAACCCTTCCCGTCAACAACAACCTGGCACGCCTCCTCGTGGCCCAGGGCCTTGCGGTAGACCCGGTCGGTGATACAGCCGTCGTACACATTCGCCACCGCCATGATGCGGGCGCAAAGGGGGATTTTGTCCCCGGCAAGGCCGTGGGGATACCCCGCGCCGTCGTAGCGCTCGTGGTGGCTTTCGGCAATCTGCTCCGCGAATTTAAGATAGCGCTGTTCAGGCGTGCGCTCGTAAATAGCGCCAAGGAAACGCGCGCCGATAAGGGTGTGCCGCTTGACCAGTTCGTATTCATCTTTGGTAAGGGCGCCCTCCTTGAGGAGCAAGGTGTCGCTTACGCCGATCTTGCCGATATCATGGAAAGGCGCGGCCCTGACTATCATCTCCAGATCTTCCCCCGTAAGCTCGCCTTCAAAGATCCCCGTTTCAAGCAGCTTCCGGCCCAGAATATCCACATACCTCCCCGTCCTCAGCACATGGGTCCCCGCGTTGTCGTCCTTGCACTCTATAAGCTCCGCGAAAGAAGTAACGATACTCTCTTCCAGTTCCTTTACCGTCTGTTCCAGGGAATTCTGGTAGGCCGCAAACTGGAGGTGAAGCTCCAGCCGGTGGAAGAGTATATCCTTGTTGGCCGGCTTGGTAATAAAGTCCATCGCGCCCGACTCAAGCGCCCTCAGCTCGGTATCAGTATCAAGATTGCCCGTAAGAAAAATAACCGGTATAGGGCTAAGGTCCGGGTCCCCCTTGAGAACAGCAATAGTCTGGAACCCGTCCATTTCCGGCATTTCGACATCCAGGAGGATAAGATCGGGCTTCTCCAGCCTGCATATCTTAAGGGCCAGCGCGCCCGATTTGGCAAGAGAAACCTCATAATGGGATTCAAGCTGCGCGCCTATTTGCTTAAGGCTTGCAAGATTATCGTCTACTACTAATATTTGTTTAGCCATATAACAGTTTAAAAATACAAACCCCGCCTCCCGCGTGGTTCCAAGCCGAGCATACCATGCATTGGGAGAACATACAAGGTTTCGGGTTTTGAAAGCCGCGCAATGAACCGGCAGGTTACTGGCGGCGCCAGGCGCTTTTTGGGGGGCCTGTTACCGTACGGGCGGCGGCAGACCGGTACAGGCCCTGTCCGGCCCCCCTGCGCTCCAGCCTTGCCACATTCGGTGTGGTTTTTTGCCTGCGGCAAAAATCCAAGGCCCCTACGGGGCCAAAAGACTTGATGACGCAGGCGGCAAGTCTTACGCTACCCCCCCGCACAAGGGCTAAACTTGACCCATAGAATTTGAAGGAATTTAACCACGAACCACACCAACACCACGAACGGCACAGCGCTGCCTTGATTTTTCTGTCTTTTCCCTGTTTTTACACGAGGCAAGCGGGAATCTGGGTAAAACCGGGGATACCAAAGTAAAAGTTGGCGGGGTTCGTGCGATACCAGGCTGGTTTTCCGGGCATAATCACGGAAACCGGAATGCGACAGACCCCGTTCGCGGGGTTCGTGGTCCTCTTCCGCCCCAGAATGTCTATTCAGGACCATTTTGTAGGTCAAGAATGAACTGCCTCGCCCTGAAAAGCGGGGTATTACACCCGCGCTTTCCAATGAAAAAGCCGTATTCGGGCAACATGGCCCGCCTGGTAAACCAGACCGACCGGCCTCGCTGATACGGCTTTCGGGACACGCCCTGTTTATACCCTCGTCCAAATTCACCGGCCTGTCAAGCCGTGATCCGGCCTGCGGGGGCGCTTGTTCTTCCGCGCAAGGGATAGAAGCGGAATTTTTGCGGAGCAAAAATTGGAGCGTATAGCCCGGTCCCCGCTGTAGGCGGGGATGCGCCCTCCTCCTGTCCCGGACCTTGTTTTTTCCCCCCGCG
>JAIRZS010000350.1 GCA_031267115.1 Treponema sp. | reverse complement strand
AGATAAAGTAACTATTCAGTCTACACCCGCCAATAATTGCTAGGCGGGGGCAGCTCGAAAAAAATGGCAGTTTTTTTCGAGCGGAGGGGGTCCAGACCCTCTCGTTCAACCGGATATGGCACAAAGTCTTGGCAAGACTCTGTGCGGAGTGGGGGCTTTAGCCCCCCGATTGAATAATTACAAGATAAAATTGACGGTAAAGCACCGGGGGCTTGTTGAAAACGAGAAAAATTCCGATTATTATACGATATGGCCCAGCGAACCGACCTTTATACTATACTGCTTTCATACGCAAACAAGCGGCATGTCCCCTCTATAGACGCTAACGGGTTTATACTGTTCCTCGAAAAATACGCGAACCACTATGCCCAGGAACGGCCTGAATGGCAGAAATGGACGAGCGGCGCCGGCGCTAAATTCTGGACCGAACTGGCCCCGCTTGTGGAAAACGGGAAGTGCAAGCTGGTTGGCAGCGGGCCGGACAGCAAGGTGCTGATGCTGGATTTCTACTTTGAGGCGGTGAACAAGGCCTACGAGAATCCGGACGCCCTCGCGGAGCTTCCTTTCCCCGATGAGCAGACTCTGGGGATACATATACCGGCTGATCAGCTTAGGGTGCTGAACGTCACTACGGACCTGGACGAATATATGGAACATCCCCAGGATTCCGATATGCCGCTGCTGAAAATTGCCTTTTCGGAATCGCTCGGCTCCGCGCTGGTGCTCGCGAGCTATATACCCCGGCGTATTCTGGAGATTTCCGTATTAAAGACCTCGGCCTTTCTTAAAATCGAGCATAACGCCGAATACTTTTTTGTCCGGCTGACCGGGCAGTTCGCGGGCAAAGAGCCGCTGCTGAGAAATATTCTGGCCCAGATTGAGCTTAAGCCGAAAGAATGTTTTGCCCATATTGAAACCGCGGGGGAATTTGCCTGCCTGTTCTGGCCCCTCTTCTGTTCCCTGATCCGGCTGGAGCTGAAAAAAAAGACTGAATTTACCGCCCTGGACATTTCGGTGCTGCAATCGACATTTATCATCGAATTCTTTGTGAGCTATTACCGGTCTACTATGGGGAGAAAAAAAGATCTGGAAATGGCCATGAGGGAGATTGAGCTGAGAATGGAGCGGCCGCCCTATGCGTATTCGCTGAAGGATATTATGAAGTTTACGGACGCTACGGGCCGCCCTTTAACGGATTTTTACAGCCAAAAAGATCTGGACGGTTTTCTTAACAAGAAGACACTGGTGGAGGGGAACCCGGATCCGGGCAAGCGGCTCCCGCCCCTGCTGATATTTCACAACCGTTTTAAGGAGCAGGTTTTTGTCAGCAAAGCCAAGGTGTTCCCCCTGATCGCCAGGCTCATCGGGGGGGCGCGGCCCCAGATACAGAAAGCTGTCAGCAACCGCTGGACTAAATTGATCAGGGAATTTACAAGCGAGCCTTCTATGGAGAACGAGAGGGACTTTGAAAGACTCGTGAATCTTTACGCGCACCAGTTCGCCCCCAGTCTGATGATGCTCCTGGATGATAAAAAGCTGTTTCTGGTCCAGGAGGAACTCGCGTCTGCCCAGGGGGGGGTGCTTGACAACAATAAAATTTACCAGGCCGACGGTACGATTGTCCCTCTGATGGAGCTGTTTACGTTAAACCGGAAAGATATTTTAACTGATGTTAAGATAATGCTTCCCTTCTGGTACAGCATCCCGATTATTTCTTCGATTGTTGCCTTTTTCAAACGTATAGGGGCCGGCGGCAAAAACAAAAAACGCAAAGCGCCGCAGGAGCAGGAAATTCAGGAAAAGGAAATTCCGTCTGTCCATTCCACGAGTCTCGCGCAGGAGATGAAACGCGCCGCGGTGGATTACCAGGTACAGGCGGTACCTGCGGGGAGGACTTTGGAACAGCAGCTTAGGGACATGGAAGATCTCTGGCGCAAGGTGATAGACCCCGAGGCGAAAAAACAGCTTGTGCGGGATGTTCATTCCCAGATCAAGCGCAAACTGAAGCCTATCCTTGACGCCCGGGGAAACAGAAAAATTACCCCGCAGACTATCGACGAAATGGCGGACTCGGTTATCATGGTAAGCCCGGCCCTTACGGAACTGAACAACAGCGACAAGATTCACAACTACGTGGCGCTCTACATTGTCAATTTGCTGAAACAGTAGCCCGGGCGCTTTAGCCCCATAGGCGTTTATTTAAGGGTTTTCACCGCGAAGTCGAAAAAGTCGAAAAAGTTTTTATCGTAGTCCCATATGAGAACGGGTGATTTGCTCCATAAATCGCCCCAGGGTTTCGCGGAGCGGGGGGCTTTAGTACCCCGGCTGAATAATTACAAAAACCGCAAAAAAACGCCCCGGAATTAAAGCAAACTGGCGGACAATCCCATTATATATATGTACGGGTTTTCCGGAGTTTCCCAAACCACGTACCCGGCGGATCTGCACGCTGCCGGAACCGCAGTATCGGGAGTTATATATGAATAATCTTAACTCGATCTTGATTGAAGGCAACCTGGTGCGGGACCCGCTCTACCGCACGACGCCCAAAGGCACCCATGTGTGCACTTTTACGCTTGCCTCCAACCGCTATTTCAAACAGGATTCCAATTTAGAAAAGGAAGTGGGGTTCTTCGACGTGGAGACATGGAGCCGGCTTGCGGATTCCTGTTACAACCAGGGGCACCGGGGCCGGGGGGTCAGGGTGGTTGGCCGGCTCAAACAGGACCGGTGGAACGGGCCTGACGGCAAGCCCCGGTCAAGGATCAGCATTGTGGCGGAACATGTGGAATTCCGGCCGGAAGCCAGGGCTGAGGAAGCCGCCGGCCCGGAATACGCGGAAGCCCGGCAGCCGGACAGCCAGTTTGCCCCGGCAGGAGAGGCTTTTGCCGAAGAATACGCCGCGGAGGAGGCGGTAAGGTTTTAGGGCGGCCGGCAACCCTTCGGGGCTGCCGGAGTTATGGCAAGGCCGGCTAAGCCAAGCCGGGCGTTACTCCGCCGCGAAAAACCCGTCCTTCCAGTTAAAGCGGCTGATGTTGGGAAGGGGCGCGGCGTCGCGGAGGGCGTCCATGAGTTTTTTGTAGTCCTTCTTTTTGACGGGGGGGCCGGACAGATCGATGATAAAGCAGCGGAAGCCCGCCTCTTCCAGAAAGGGGCGCTTGTCCACTATGGAAAAAGGCGTTTCCGGGACAACCTGGGAACCGCTCCCTCCGGCAAGCAGCCGGAACTGCCCGCCCCGGCTGTCCTCGAAAAGGCCGAAACCGTACTGCCGCTCCAGGGAGGCGCGGATTCGGAACAGGGCGGGGCGGGCGAACAGCGTGACCATGGCAAGGGAACGGCAGCCGGGGCTTACGGTACGCTTCAGGTTCTGGCGGTTGTTTTCCAGCGGGGTGATAAAGGCACGGGCGCCCAGCGAGGATACAAACGACGCGGCCCAGCGGTTAAAGGTATAAAGGTACGGCCCCGCGATAAGGGCGGCGGGCCTGGGCGGCATTTTTCCGGGGGGCGGGGCCGCCGCGTCCCCGGAATGGGCCGCCTTGCTTCCGGGCGCGGCGTTGTTCCTGAACAGCGCGAAATGCCCCAGATTGTTGACCACAAACTGGTGGTAGCCCAGGGCGCGGAGGCGCGGTATCGCCCCGGCAAAAAAGGACTCGGCGGACTGGGGGAACCAGGGGTCCAGAACAAGGATAAGCTCCCCGGAATTAAAAGGCAGGGGCGGCTTACCGGCGGCAAGCAGGCAGCCGGCGGTCTCGTTGTTAAGCGGGAGCATGACGCGCAGGGGCCGATCCGACTGGAGCGCGTAGAGATCTTCAATACGGGAAACCGCGGCGTATATGCCCTCGGGGAACGGCGCGTCTTTCCTGCCCGGCCGTTCAAGCTCGATGGCCGGGGCCTTCTCCCTGCCGGGGAGCCGCTTAAAAGCGCCCGCGTCCTTGATTAACTGCGGGTACCGCTTGCCCATTATCCGCGTCTGGATAAGGTAAACCGAATCCCCGATTTCAAAGCCCTCCGGTATGGACAGCCAGAGGCCGGCCTGAAGATCCGGAGACGGTACCGCGCCCTGCCCGACGCCGCGTTCGGTTTCAGCGGCCTTGAGTTTGAAGGTCCTGCGCACGGAATCGTCGGCGCGGTGGATGCGCAGGGAATCCCCTGTCCGGGGAAGCACGGGCCCAGTCCGGATAAGGCCCTGCCTGCCCTCGCCTGCGCCCCGCACCCGGAGCAAAGCCCCCAGGGCGATGCCCGTGCCGCCGTCCTGTCCAGCCCTGAGCCAGCCGGGATCCGGCGCGGGAAAGCCGTCGGCCCCGCCAAAGAAATAGTACTGGGTCTTCTCGCGGGCAAAATCGTTTTTCAGTATCGCCTCCGCCTCCCTGACGCCCTGTTCCGGGCCGTTTTCAAGCCCGTCAAGGATCCGGCGGTAGGCGGAGACCACGGTCCCCACATATTCGGCGCTTTTCATGCGGCCTTCAATTTTAAGGGAATTGACCCCCGCCTCCGCCAAACCGGGAACCAGGGCGGCAAGCTCCAGATCAGCGGGGCTGAAATAATAGCCCTGCTCGCCGCCCTGGCGGTACAGTCTGCGGCAAGCCTGGGTACACATGCCCCGGTTGGCGGATTTTCCCCCGAGAAAGCTGGAAAAAAGGCAGAGGCCCGACTCGCTCACGCAGAGCGCCCCGTGGACAAAGATCTCAAGCTCGGAGCCGGTCTTGCCCCGTATGCCGCGTATCTCGTCCAGGGAAAGCTCCCGGGAAAGCACTACGCGGGAAAGGCCGTGTTTGGAGAGCAGGTTCACCCCCCCGCTTGAGGCGACATTCATCTGGGTGGAGGCGTGGAGCCTGAGCGCGGGGAAATCGCGGGCGGCCATGGCGATTACCCCGAAGTCCTGGACGATGAGGCCGTCCGGGCCGAGCGCGGAAAGGTACTTGAGAAGCTGGTACATCCGGTCCGCTTCCCGCTGCTCAAAAACAGTATTGACCGTGACATATACCTTCCTGCCCATCCGGTGAAGGGCGCGGAGGGCCGCCTCGAACTGGGAATAGGCAAAGTTGGTAGTCCGCATCCGGGCGTTAAAACTCTTAAGCCCAAGGTAAACCGCGTCCGCGCCCTCGGCGATTGCGGCGTCAAGGGCTTCCGGGGAACCGGCGGGGGCAAGCAATTCGGGAATTTTCACTGTATAGCCGCGTATTTAGATCAGATCGCTGAACAGGCCCTGAATCTGCGCCTTCGGCACCGCGCCGGCCTGCCGGCGGACAAGCTTGCCGTTGTGGTAAACAGCCAGGGTGGGTATGGAAACAACCTCGTGCCGGCCCGCCAGTTCGTTCTCCTCGTCCACATTGATCTTGCAGACCTTGAGCCTGCCTGAATATTCTTCCGCTATCTGGTCAAGTACCGGGCCGACCATCCGGCAGGGCCCGCACCACTCGGCCCAAAAATCCAGCAGCACCGGCACCGGCGACTTTAGCACCTCGTCTTCAAAATTGCCGCTGTTCACGGCGATTCCGGAACTCATAAAATTCTCCTATTCGTACCTAAAATGTAATGATATTCCCGCGAATAGGCAATGTCCCCGCGCCCCCCTCCCCTGCCCGGAATAGACGCGCAGGAGAATTTTCATCGTTTTGTTCTGGTTTTGGGCGCATCCGCGCGCCTGTGGCGCACGGACCGGGCTTTACGCTTGTATCTTTTGCCGCCTACGTCGTCAAAAGGATACCGCTTCAATCCCTTGCGCGGGCAAAAAATCGCCCTCCGTGGCGATTTTTTGCCTCGGAGTTTGCCATAGGCAAACTCCATCTATCCGCCCGCCGGCGGATAGCAATGGAAACAGCGGCGTCCCTGCCGCCGGCTGCGCCGATACCCTGCATCCTTGCCGTTTTAAAGCTTTGAGTTTTGCTTCGCAAAACTCAAGCAATCACCGCAGCCGGCATCCTGCCGGCCTGCGGCAAATTCCTACGGCTGGTACTTTTTCGTGCTGTTCTTTTTTCCCGGGGTGGCGCTGCTTGCGGCGGTGATGTACCAGTCTGCGGGGCTGTTTGTGTCCGGGGCAGCCTCGTCCCGGGAGATGGAACGCGTTGCCGTGGTGTAGGCGCTTGAAAGCGCGTCCGCCGGCCCCGGAATTTCCCCGCGGCTGTTTGCCCACGCCCCTTTGGAAAAGAGGAACTCCGCGCCCGCGGCCAGTTTTTCGTCCGCCCACCAGGGATCGGCGCTTTCGCTCCACAGGAGCGCGTCCAGGACCCCGTCGTCCTGATCCAGGAGATACACCATCCCGGCTTTTTTCGCGAGGTGTTTTTTGGTATCGGGAATCCAGAAATCCCTGGCCTCGGGCCAGGCTTCATTTTCCTTTGTATAGGGAGTGGCCCCGGTGTCTGCGGTTTCGTTTACGCTGTCCGGGTCCAGGCTGCGCAGATGGAGAACAATATACTCCCCGGCGGCGGCACGGGCGGGCGGGAATTCGTAGAAAGGCTCTTCCGTGCCTGTCTGGGCGAGGAAAAGCCGTATCCCGCCCAGGTTGCCCGCGGTCAGGGTTTTCAGTTCCACAAATTCCACCCTGGGCTTGGAATACTCTGTACGGATCTCGTTGATCACAAGGGACGGCATCTCGTCATTGCGGGAGCGGAAGGGCGCGAGGACGTTGAGGGTATTACCCTCCTCGTCGGCTACCAGAATGTCCGCGACAAAACGCTCGCCGCCGGAAAGGGGTTCCCGCAGCGTAACCGTTACGAGTTCTCCCTCGCCGACGGAATCTACGGCAAGAT
This sequence comes from Treponema sp., assembly GCA_031267115.1. GTDB lineage: Bacteria > Spirochaetota > Spirochaetia > Treponematales > Breznakiellaceae > JAIRRR01. The sequence continues at coordinate 840 of JAIRZS010000350.1, read as the reverse complement.
CCGGCTCGAAACGCAGGGACGAAACGGCCACCGGCAGGGAAAACCGGAAGGCTATCTCGGTGGGCGAGATCGCCCGGCAGTCAATAAATTCCGGCGCTTCCGCGCTTAGCCCCAGTACCTGCTGGACGGCGGTTTCGGCGCTGCACGCGCAGGCGGAAACCAGGACGGCGGCAAGGGACGCCCAGGGCCATATTCGCGGGCGCTTTGGGGCGGCTCCCCTTTCCGGAAACCGGGGCCGCGGCTGGGTTATTCCGGATCTCTGAAACAGGTATATCTTCATCTTTAATATCCTCCATACTAATAAATGGGTTTCTCCGCCAATTTGCTTTAACCGGCGCGAAAAAAAATTGATCCGTGAATCTAGCAGGCTGATTGTACTAAGGGACATGCTTTGAGATTTTACCGCAAAGTCAAATAAGTCGGATAAGTAAAGAAGAAGCGGGACTTTCGTACTGCGCTTAGTAAACGAGGCTGTTCCAAAACTTCAGTTTTTGGAACAGCTTCCTTAGATTTAGGGGAAAAACCGGGCCGGACTTTAGTCCGATTTGACCGGTTTTTCCAAGAGCCTGGCTAAAACCAACCGGGTTTTGGAACAGGCTCAGTTCAATAAGTTTTTACCCCCTGCTTCTTATACTTTTTTCGACTTCGAATTCGGTGCCAGGTACTCTTTTTCTCGATAAAAAAATATCCAGAAATTTGGTGCCTGGCACCCCTGCGTTGTCCCTTGCCCGGCCTTCCCGTTCCGCCGCCCTTTCCTTTGCCGGGGACGAGATTCCGGCGCGGGAGCGGCAGGCGTTTGCCGACGCCTTGGGCCGGGCGCTTGAAACCCACCGGGTCCCC
>JAIRZS010000312.1 GCA_031267115.1 Treponema sp. | reverse complement strand
AGCGCCGGGGCCGGAGCGGTAGCGGAGCCCCGGAAAGCCCGGTTTCCGGCGCGAAGCGCCGGAAATGCGCCCAAATTTTTTTAAAAAAATCTTCGTAGTATTAAACTGCCGGAAGCTGGCCGAAAGGCCTTTTTTTTGTCCCTGTTTCGTGATACACTTGCGGAGCAGGGGGTTAATTCATGAGTACCGTTATTCTCAAAGCCGAGGATCTTGACGGATTTCTTACCGATTCCGACAAAGCCTATATCGCCCGGATGGACAAATTTTACCGGGAAGTGATGACCTGTTTCAGCTTTCTGTCTTCCGCGCAGCCCGCAGCCGCGCGGAAACAGGAAGAGGAAAACCTTATCCGGCATTACAACGAAATGGGCGATCTGATGCAGGAGATCTGCAAGGAAGAGCCGGGCATCCACGTGTATTCTTTTCTCATGCCCCATGAAAGCCACGCCGAAGTTTCCCGGCTTATCGCCAAGCTGCGGGATATCAGGACCGGGCAGGAGGAATTTGTCTACTATACCCAGCGGGCCTTTGAAATGCTCTTCAAGCTGGCCTACGGGGGGGCCTCGGTTTCCAACAAAAACTACCTTATCGTGCAGACCCCGGTTACCGTCCCTGTGCAAAATTTCGCGGTACACAAGATTCCGAATATCGACGACAAAATTGAAAACGCGGTGATGTGCGTCATGCTCCGGGGCGCCCTGCTCCCGTCCATGATCATGTCCAAGGAGATAGAGGAATATTCTTCCCATGGCTATGTAACGCCTTTCGCCCTGTTCCGGATAAAGCGGGACGAGCGGAAGAACGAAGCGGATATGGAATATATCCTGGACCTGGACCGTTCTTACTTTGATTTGAAAAACCTTGACGGGAAAGACCTTGTATTTGCCGATCCGATGAATGCCACCGGGGGAAGCCTGGTTACTGTTGTAAAGTACCTTTTGGATCAGGGCATAAAACCGAAATCGGTGCAGTTTTTCAACGTCATTTCCGCGCTCAAGGGGGCGCTCCGTTCCGTGCGGGCGCTGGAAAACTGCCAGGTTTATACCCTGTGGATGGACCCGGTACTCAACCAAATGGCCTATATACTGCCGGGCCTGGGGGACGCGGGAGACAGGATAAACGGGCGTGATACGGACGAGAATCCCCGCAACATGATCCAGCTTGTCGCGGATTACGGTTCGGGCATTGCCCGGCTTTACCGGGCCCAGCTTCGAAAAATAGAGGAAACTGTTTTAGGCGCCCAAAAATGAAACCCGCACGGCAGGCAGTATTACTGTCTTTTCTGGTTATAATTTTCCCGTTTGGCGCTGTTTCCTGCGCGTCGGCCCGGCTGGCTGCCTCGGCGGAAGAGTACTATGCGCTGGGCATGGCGTATTTCGAGCTGGGCAGGTACGAAGATGCGGAACAGTGGCTTGGCCGGGCCAGGCGCGTGGATAAAACAAAGATCGCTTCGGAGTACAACCTGGGGCGCATCGCCTTTGAACGCGGGCGCTATAACGAGGCCTTGAAGTATTTTGAACAGATCCTGGCGAAAGACCCCGAAAATATTCTGGCCTTGAGAGCCTCGTCTTATACCAAAATAAAACTTTCCGATATTGAGGGCGCGGAGGAATACTACGACCGGGTGCTGCGCCTGGTCCCGGAAAGTTATGACGACGGCTATAATTACGCCCTGGTTCTCTTTGCGCTTGAAAAAAGCGAGAAAGCGGAAGAAGTTCTCCTAAAGTACGATTTGATTATCGATTCCAACAGCGACGCTGTTTTGCTTCTGGCGCGTATACAGGCGAAACTGGGCAAGGTAGAGGCGGTGGATAATTTCGACCGTTACCTCCAGGTAAAACCTGATAACAAGGTGCGCTTTGAATACGCCGAAATCCTGGAAAAAAGCGAATTTTACGCCCGCGCCCTAGAGGAATACCGCGCGGTGTTAAACGAGATTCCCCAGGGCGCAGGTTCCGCCGAAAGCGCCGGTGTGAATCTTACCAGGCCGCAGGTACTCTTTACCATAGCGCGCCTTCTGCTTGTCGCCGAGGCCGACAGTGACAGCGGGATAACGACTCTTTCCCAGGCGGTCGAGGAAGGTTTTAACGATATTCCCGCCCTGGAGGCGGTACTTGAGGAACCGGGGATCACCGACGGGCAGAAAGAAGAAATAAGGCGTATTATTTCGGACATTGAGAGCGGCGGGAATGCCGGGGCCGGGGAAACCGGCGAGGAAGGAAACGGGGAAGGCGGAAAAACTGAAAACCCGGAAATCCCCCCGATCTCCGCCGGGCAGGATGCCTGAAAGGATGCGCCATGGTGGTTTCTATGATGCAGTTGATTTTTGAAATCCCCGATGCGGGAAGCATAAAAGACAAGAGGCGGATCATCCGCTCGGTTAAGGACAGGCTTGTGAAACGTTTCCGTATCAGCGCCGCCGAGGTGGACCTTCAGGATTCTCTTTCCTTCGGGCAAATCGGGGGGGCGCTGGTTTCCAATTCCAGGAATTTCGGGGAAACGGTACTACAGAAGGCCTTTAAGATGATCGAAGACGAGATGCCGATCCGCATCCACGATATAAAAATTTATTCCGAGGAATTTTAAGGCGTATGGCAAAAATAAGGTTTATAAAAAACATCGCGGCGTTATTGCTGGTTTTCTTTTTCAGTTCCTGTATAGGCGTAAGCGCGGATATAACGATCAGGAAAAACGGCTCGGGGTTTATTACCCTTGAATACAGGATATCCGGCGAGCTGGAATCGCTGGGCAAGCTTGACGGCAATGCCCGCTGGCTCCCGGTCCCGACCGGCAGGGCGGATTTTGAGCGAACCGTCGGCCGTATCCCCTCAATGCGTATAGCTTCTTTCAGTACCAGAAGGCAGGGCGGGGACATTGTAAACAAGGCAAGGCTCAATTTCGGCGATACCGGGGCGCTGCTCAAATTTTTCGACGCACTGGGGACAGGCGCCGGCCTTGTTTCGGAAAACGGCGGGAAACTGCTTACCCTGGATTTTGGCGGCGGCGAAAGGGCGGCAGACCCCCTGCTCGCGGAATTTGCCTCGGAAGCGGCGGCCGCTTATTCCCTGGAACTCCGTTTTAATACGGGCGCGGAAGGGGAGGTTTTTCTTGTTGGCCGGGACGGCCTGAAGCGTGAAACAGAATCGCTCCCCCCGGGATGGATTGTACGGGGCGGCAGGAAGGCGGTCTTCTCGGCCCCTATGGGCGATCTCCTTACCGCGGCGGAGCCTGTGCGCCTCCGGGTTCGCTGGGCGGAATGAGGGTCAGAGGCTGCCCAGATAAACCGCCAGGATTATTGCGCAGAGGGCAAAGAGCCCCAGCCTGGCAAAGACGAGCGCCGGTTTTCTACGTACCCTGTAGGGTACGGCGAATACTATTGCCCGCATCAGGGAAAGCAGGAAAGGGAAGGCGAAGAGCGTTACGGTAAGGGCGGCCAGGGCAAAATTTGACAGAAAGAGCCGGGAAAGCTCTCTGTTATCAAAAGCGTCGGTAAAGGTGATTACCGGCAGTACCACAAGGATGAGGGAAAAGATAAAGGCCGGCACGGCATGGGGCCATATCATTGCCAGGGAGATGCAGATCAGCATCCAGGTTAAAAGCGGCGCGGCGGTAATGTCCAGCATGCTTCCTAAAAGCAAAAGCACAACTGAAAAGCAGATGGCGGTAAAACCGTAAAATCCTCCCCGCCGCTTGATCCAGATCAGGGAAAGCAGCGGCGTCGGTACGGCGCAGAAAAGCAGAATCCCCGCGAGAAAAGCAAGGCAGATAACCGTATACAGGCGGTTAAGCGGCAGCGCGGGAAGCGAGACGCGGAAAAGCGCGGCAAAGGCATAGAGGAGGGCTTCTCCGGCAATGACCGACAGAAACAGAGCGGCGCCGTAAAGCAGGGATACCCAGGAATAAGAAAAGCCCGCCCGCAGATGGATAAGCATCTTCAGCCTGCGGAAAAGGAAGAAAAGCAAAAATACGGCAATAACGCACCCCAGGGCAAGGAGGAGCATCAGTATTGACAGGATTTCTGAAACAAACAGGGTTCTTCCCCGGATACGGTAGATTGAATAATGTGTATCGAGATTGCCGGTTTCCACTGCGGCTTCTTTTGAATATTCGGCAAATATCCCGGCCAACCGGCCGGGAAGCAGAAGGCCCGGCGGGCTGGCGATTTCCCCGCTGCCCGGCGGCAAAACCCCGGACGATCTGATAAGAAGAGAAGGGATATCCCGGCCCTGCATAAATTCCATAACAGGGTCCTCGCCTATAAGGGAAAATTTGTAAAGCTCGTTGAACCTGTTCCTGAAACTGTAGGGAACGCCCCGACTATCAAAGAGATCGGTCAGGGGTTTGAGTATGCCAAGAGGGGCGATATGCCCGGGCGAACCGTGGTAAATGGATAATTCCCCCGGCGGCGCGGGAAAATCCAGAAAGAGAAGTATTGAATTTTCAGGATTGTCCAGGGACCCGTAAATATCCTGCAAGGCGCTCGTGCCTTCCCCGCCGCCGGCTTCCTCGTAATCCGGAAAGGCGACGACAATATTTTGCTTCCGGTATTGTTTATTGGCCTCCCGGATAAAATGAAGGCCCATTTCGGCGCCCCAGGAAAGGCCGTTTTCATCGCGCTGCCCGGAAAGGGGGATTATCAGGATTAGGGAATTGGCGGGCAGTTCCACCGGGGCATCGGCGGACGAGACAAAGCCTGCGGATATTTCGCCGGCAACATCGGCATATTCCTTGACCAAAGCCGACATGGAAGAAGATCCGTCGGACAAAGAGACGTCTTCTTCTTCCTCTGCAGACGGGACATAGGCCCAAACAGCGCCCCCCCTGCTGCCATTCTCAAATTCCAGTGTCCTTTCGGTAAAAATAACGGCTTCCTGTTTCAGCGCGGCGGCAAGTTTTTCCCGTTCCGTAACATCCCCGTTGGCTGTGAAAAGCGCGGCGAAAAAGACGAGAAGAAACAGAGCAAAGCGGAAGTTTACCGATCCCATCCCTTTAAATAATACCCCGTCCGGCCCGCTTCGATCAATTCCCCGCTCCACGACCGTGACTCATGGCGGCTCCATTTACCTCAACAAAAGTAAATGCAGGGACCCTGGACCGCGACCTACGCCCCTTGACTTTCCTTCCCGAATCCGGTTATATTTGCTTACTTATCAGTTTATCCGCAGGCGCTGGTGCTGAATTTTACCTAAACGAGGGCTATTGTGACCGTAACCAAAGAAGTTGAGCGGCTGGAACATTCAGAACTAAAGATGACTTTGAAAATCAGCAAAGAAGATGTCCGCTCCGAGTACGATAAAATTATCGGCAATTATGCCAAAACCATCCAAATTCCCGGGTTCAGGAAGGGGAAAGTTCCCCGGGACATACTCGTCAGGAAATTTGCGGATGTATTTAGCGGCGAAACACTGGGCAATGTCATGGAAAACGCGCTGACCGAGACCTTTAAGGAAGAATCGCTCCCCAAAGAGGAACAGCCCCTGCCCTACTCCCGCCCAACGCTCAAAGACGATCCCCCGAAACTGGACCTGGAAAAAGACCTTGAATTTTCCGTGTTTTACGATACATTTCCTCAATTCACCGTGGGCAAATGGCAGGGACTTGAGATCGAAGCTCCGGACATTTCTATCGAAGCTGAAGACATTGGCCGGGAGCTTGAAGTTATCCGGGAACGGAACGCCATAGTGCTGGACCGGGACGACGGCGCCCCTTCGGCCAAAGGCGACGTGATAACGGTAAATTATGCCGAGCTTTCCGAAGACGGCGAAATAATACCCGGAACCGAACGGCAGGATTTTGTCTTTACCCTGGGCTCGGGGAGCAATGTTTTCGATTTTGACGACGAAGTAACGGGGATGAAGAAAGGCGAAACCCGCGATATTTCCAAAACCTATGCCGGTGATTTTAAAAACAAGGACCTTGCCGGCCAGTCCAGAAAGATCCGCGTAACCGTAAGCGCCGTTAAGGAACGCAAGCTTCCGGACCTGGACGACGATCTTGCCCAGGATGTGGACGAAAAATACCAAACCCTCGACGACCTTAAGGCGAATATCCGCGAACGGCTTGGCAAAAAGCTGGAACAGAATCTGCGGAATATCAAGATAAACAACATACTTGAAAAAGTCCTTGAAACTACCCCTATTGATGTCCCCGAATCGATGATACGTATCGAGCTTGACAGCCAATGGAGGACCTTGGCCAGGCAATTGGGGAGCAGCCCCGAAGATCTTGCTGTTTCTTTTGAAAAATCCGGATCAGGAACCCGCGAGACTATCCTTGAAGGATGGAGAGACGGCGCGGTAAAGACTCTGAAGAGCCGGCTTATCGTGGAATCCCTGATTTTAGAGCGGAAACTGGACGCTTCCGACGAAGAGATGGAAAAACAATTTGAGACCTTTGCCGCCGGTTCCGATACTTCAATTGAAGACGTAAAAAAATACTACGAATCGGAAAATATGAAACAGTTTCTTAAGGATGAAATCAAGGAACGGAAGTTTTTCGATCTTTTATTGTCGGAAAACACAGTAAAGGCAGGCGAAAAGAAAAAATACCTGGACCTCATATCAAATAATCAGTAAATTGGATTATAGGAAGCTTTTCCAAAAAATGAGCATCCGCGGCTTTGCCGCACATCAACCGAACAGGAAGCAGAATTTGAATGAACAGATGAATACCCTGGTTCCTATTGTAGTGGAGCAGACCGGGGTTGGCGAACGGTCCTACGATATTTATTCCCGGCTGCTCAAGGACCGGATCGTTTTTCTTGACGGGGAGATCAACGATCTTACCGCCGATCTTGTCGTGGCCCAGATCCTTTTTCTTGACGGCCAGGATACGGAAAAGGATATTAACCTTTACATCAATTCTCCCGGCGGTTCCGTGACTGCCGGGCTTGCCATTTACGATACCATCCAGTACGTCAAGTGCGATGTCCAGACCATCTGCCTGGGCCAGGCGGCCAGCATGGCGGCCCTGATCCTTACCGCCGGGGCGCCGGGCAAGCGGTTTGTGCTTCCATCTTCCCGGGTACTGATCCACCAGCCCTGGGGCGGCGTCCAGGGGCAGGCAAGGGATATCGGCATTCAGGCGAAGGAAATCCTCCGCTTGAAAAAAATGACCATTGACTATTTCGCGAAACATACCGGAAAAGATACTGAAACCGTTGCCCGCGATATGGAACGCGACTTTTTCATGGCCTCCGAAGACGCGGTCGCGTACGGTGTGGCCGACAATATTCTGGCGAGGAGAAAAGATGGCACGGCTTCGTAACGGTTCAAGCGGGTTTGAGCGATCCTGTTCTTTTTGCGGGAAAGGCCACGACATTGCCCGGCGGCTGATCGCCGGGCCTAACGACATCTTTATCTGCGATGAATGCGTGGAAGTGTGCCGTAAAATTCTTGCCGACGAGGACCACGACCTTTCCACGCAATTTACCGGAGAGATACCCACCCCCAAGGAAATCAAGACCTACCTGGATCTTTTTGTTATCGGACAGGACGACGCGAAGAAGGCGCTTTCCGTGGCGGTGTACAACCACTACAAAAGGATCGCCAACCCCTCCAGGGAGAGCGACGATGTGGAAATCGAGAAGTCCAATGTACTCCTCATCGGCCCGACAGGGACCGGGAAAACCCTTCTCGCAAAAACCCTGGCAAAAAAATTGAAAGTGCCCTTTGCCATTGTAGACGCCACGACCCTTACCGAGGCGGGTTATGTGGGCGAGGATGTTGAAAATATACTGCTCAAGCTTATCCAGAATGCGGGGGGCAATATCGCCGCCGCGGAACGGGGCATCGTATATATCGACGAAATCGACAAGATAGCCCGCAAAGGGGAGAACGTGTCGATTACCCGCGACGTGTCCGGCGAGGGGGTGCAGCAGGCCCTGCTCAAAATCATCGAGGGGACCATAGCCTCGGTCCCGCCCCAGGGCGGGAGGAAGCATCCTAACCAGGAGATGATCCGCATCGACACGACGGATATCCTGTTTATCTGCGGCGGCGCCTTTGTCGGTCTGGACAAGTACATAGAAAAGCGGGTGGTACAGCATCCTATGGGATTCGGCGCCGATGTGCGGGACAAACAGCACCGGAGCATACGGGAACTTTTCGACAACCTCCATCCTGACGATCTTATCCGTTTCGGGATGATCCCCGAGTTTATAGGCCGGCTCCCCATCACAGTATGCCTGGAAGAACTCAACCTTGACGATCTTAAGCGTATCATCACCGAACCCCGGAACGCGATTGTAAAACAGTATCAGGCTTCCCTTGCCATTGACGACGTGAAGCTCGAATTTACCGAAGGCGCCATTAACGCGATTGCCGATACGGCGATCAAGCAGAAAACCGGGGCCAGAGGTTTACGGGCCATTGTGGAACGGCTCATGACGGACATCATGTACGAGATTCCGTCCATGAAGGGGGGTAAACGGGTTGTCATTACCCAGGAGGTAGTGGAAAAGTCGGAGCCTCCGGAGATACACCCGTTACAGAAAAGCGCGTGAAATCCGGAAACAATGGAAAACACGAAGGCGTTTCCCGGCTGCTGCATGCCCTGAAAGGGAAAAACGATACCGAAGAATTCCCCGTCCTCCCTTTAAGGGATTTAGTACTGTTTCCCCAAACAGTTATCCCCATGTTTATCACCTACCGGGCGGGTATTGCCGCGGTGGACGCCGCCCTCGGCCGGGATTTCCGCCTGTTCGCCGCCTGCCTCAGCAATTCCGGCGAGGCCCAGGCATCAGTCGAAAGCGGCCGGAAAGCCGCGCCCCTTTCAGCGCTTCCGGGCGGCGGCGGAACCCATTCCGTAGGGACCGTGATGCGGATTGTACAGCACCTGAAACTTCCCGACAATACCTACCGCGTGGTGCTTCAGGGTGAATACCGGGCGAACATACTCGCCGTATCGGAACAGAAAGACCACTCCATGGCGCGGATAGAACCCGTCACGCCGGCCGGTTTTACCGATATTACCAACCCCGAATTTGCGGCCCTCGCGAGAACGGTGCAGAAATCATTTGCCCAGTACGCGGAACTTTCCAAAAAAGTAGGCGCCGAGACTCTCACCGCCGCCGACCGCACCGAAAGCCCCGAACGGCTGGTAAACCTTATCGGGAACTGTCTCGCCATAAAAACAGAACGGAAACTGGAACTGCTCTCAATCGCGGACACCAAGATGCGGCTTGAGAAACTCCTTGAAATTCTCGAGCTTGAAAATGAAATATTCGGTATACAGAAAAATATCAGCGGAAAAGTCAGAAGCCGCATGGACAAGACCCAGCGAGAATATATACTTCACGAGCAGCTAAAAGAGATCAACAAAGAACTGGGCAAGGAAAATACCGAAGACGAATTTGCCGATCTTGAAAAGGCAATTCTGGAAAAGCATCCGCCCGCAGAGGTTCTCGACAAGGCAAAAAAAGAACTTGCCCGCCTGAGAAAACTCCAGCCTTTCTCTCCCGAGGCGGGGGTACTCAGAGCGTATCTCGAATGGATTTCCGATCTGCCCTGGAAGGAATATACATCCGAATCCGGGGCCGCTCTGGGCGATCTTTCCGCAGCGGAAAAGATACTCAACGAGGATCACTTCAACATGAAGAAGGCCAAGGAGCGTATCATCGAATTTATCGCCATCCGGGAGCTTGCCGCCCATGAAAATACCGATACGGGGATCAAGGGGCCTATCCTCTGTTTTGTAGGGCCGCCGGGAACCGGGAAAACAAGCCTTGGAAAATCCGTGGCCCGGGCGCTGGGCAGGCGCTTTATCCGCATATCCCTGGGCGGCGTCCGGGACGAGGCGGAAATCCGGGGCCACCGGAAAACTTATGTCGGAGCGCTGCCCGGAAAGATCATACAGTCCATACGCAGGGCGGGCGCCGCTAACCCTGTTTTTCTTTTGGACGAAATAGACAAACTGTCCAGCGACTTCCGCGGGGATCCGGCCTCTGCCCTGCTTGAGGTGCTGGACCCGGAACAGAATTCCAGCTTTACCGATCACTACCTCGAGCTGCCCTTCGATCTTTCCAAGGTGTTGTTTATCGCCACCGCGAATTCCCTCCACACTATCCCCTACCCGCTTCTTGACCGGATGGAGATTATCGAGATTCCGGGCTACGGGGAGAATGAAAAACTCGCCATAGCCCAGCAGTTTTTAGTACCAAAAGAGTTAAAGGAAAACGGCCTCTCCCGCGCGCAAATAGCCTTTAGGGACGAGGCGATTCTGGAAATCGAACGGCACTGGACCATGGAAAGCGGCGTCCGTTCCCTGGAACGGGAGATCGCCCGCTGCGTAAGACGCATAGCCCGAATAGCCGTGGAAAAAGGTTACGGGGCCGATCCGGAAAAACCCGTGAGTTCGTTTAAAAAGACAGTAACAAAAAACGATTTGGAAAAGCTTCTGGGCAGGAGGAAGTACAAAAACGATGTTGTGTATAAAGAGGCCCGTGTCGGCGTATGTTACGGCCTTGCCTGGACCGAATACGGCGGCACCATGCTCCCGGTAGAAACCATACGCTTTGAAGGCCACGGCGATCTTATCATGACCGGGAATCTGGGCGACGTGATGAAAGAAAGCGCCCGCATCGCGCTTTCGTACCTGCGGAGCGTAAGCGACCGTTACAACTTTACCATTGACAAGATCGGTACGACCGACTTTCATATCCACGTACCTGAAGGCGCCATCCCCAAAGACGGCCCTTCCGCGGGGATCACCCTGGCCTCGTCCCTGCTTTCCACCCTCTGCGGCGTAGCGCCGAAACCGGCTATCGCCATGACCGGCGAGCTTACCCTTACAGGCCGGGTACTCCCCATAGGCGGGCTTAAGGAAAAACTCCTCGCGGCGATAAGGAACGGCATGGAAACGGTCCTGCTCCCCGCAGACAACAGGGAAGACTGGGAAGAACTGGACAAGGATATTAAAGACAAGCTGATTATTAATTTTGTAGAATCCGCCGACGAGGTCTTCGCCGCCCTCTTTGACGGGGGTGTACACCGCAGGCTGGATTCGCCGGGGAGAAAGCCCCGGGGCAAGGCAGCCGGGCCGAAAGCAGCCGCCAAAAAAGGGGGAAAGCTAATCAGCCGCGCGTAAATTATGGGGAAAGCAATATACAATGCCAGAGTGTACATCGACCGGGGCTGTTTCGCGGAAGCGGTGCTGACAGACGAAGACCGTATTGTCGCAGTTGGTTCAGTCAGGGACATTCTGGACGCGGCGCCGGCAGGGACCGAACGCATTGACGCGCAGGGGAAACTCCTGCTCCCGGGTTTCCAGGACAGCCATATACATTTTTACCATACCGGACTGAAAGACAGGAACCTTGACGGCAGCGGCGTAAAATCCGTAGAAGAACTGATACAGCGGGGGCGGGAACTGCTTGAAAGGCAAAACAAACTGCCCGGAGAATTGATCTTCGGGACAGGGCTGGATCAGGAAGAGTTCGCCGGAAACAAGGACTACCCTACCCGTTATGATCTTGACAAGATTTCTGCCGTTCATCCCGTTATCATAACCCGTGTCTGCGGCCATAAGCTATTCTGTAATTCCAAAGCCCTGGAAATGACAGGCATAGCCGGCGCCGCCCCCGACATTGAGGGAGGCGAAACAGGCCGGGACGGTTCCGGCAAACCCAACGGCATTCTTGGCGAGAACGCTATGGCCCTGGTTAAGGGCATTATTCCTGCCCCCTCCCCGGAGGAACTCTGCCGGGAAATAGGGCGCGCCATGGATATGGCTATACAAAACGGGGTCACCTCGGCCGCCACCTTTGATGTAGAAGATATTGATTACGATTCCGTTGCGAGCGCGTACCAAAGGCTTTTCCGGGAACGGGAAAATTGCCCAAGGATAATCCTCCAGTGCGGCCTTAACGGGGACGCAAAACAGCTGGACGAATATATACGCCGGGGGCTTTTTACCGGCATGCCGCTCGGCGATTCCGGGGGGCCGTCGGCAACCGGGCAGTACCTCAAAATAGGGCCTGTCAAATTTTTCGCGGACGGCTCCCTTGGTTCCCAGACCGCCTGGCTGCGCCGGCCCTACCATGACAAGCCGGGCGCCTGCGGCCTCGCTGTTCTGGAGAACGGGGAACTGCGGGCGCTGGTAAAAAAGGCTGCGGAAAACCGCTTCCAGGTAGTGATACACGCCATAGGCGACGGCGCGATAGACGCGGTGCTGTCCGCCTACGAACAGGTAACATCGCCCGCTGCTGCTTCCTCCGTACCGGACGGCAACCCCCTCCGGCACGGCGTGGTTCACTGCCAGATCACGGACAGCGGCCTTCTGGAACGGATGAAGCGAAACGGCATCCTCGCCCTGGTGCAGCCCGTCTTCCTCTGCCACGATTACCGCATGATAGAAAGCCGGGTGGGGAAAGAACTCGCCGCCACATCCTATGCCTGGGGCGCTATGGAAAAAATGGGCATACGCAATGCCTACGGGACCGACAGCCCGGTGGAAGACATTAATCCGCTTTTGGGAATCGAGTGGGCGGTGCGGCGGACCGGAGAAGGGGCGGATCTGCCCCCGGAAGGTTTTTACCCCGGACAGCGCGTCGATGTGTATTCCGCGGTGGATAATTACACCGCCGGCACCGCCTGGTCGAACTTCGACGAACGATATTCGGGCCGCATAAAGCCCGGCTATCTCGCGGACATGGTCCTGCTTGACCGGGATATTTTCACCGCCCCCCCGGAGGAAATAGGCAAAGCCCGCGTCCTCTTTACGATGATAGGCGGGAAAACGGCTTTTACGCGAATTCCCTGACGGCCCTGAACATTTCCGCGACATTGGCGGGGGGAACGTTGGCAAGCACATTGTGTACCTGCTGGAAGACGAACCCGCCCCCCTTGTTGAGGATCGCGAGGTTTTCCTTTATATGCGGCGCTATTTCCCTGGTTTCCCCGTAGGGCAGGACACGGCGGGTATCGCAGCCGCCGCCCCAGAGTGTAAGCCTGCCGTAGAGTTCCTCCTTGATTTCTTCCAGGGCCATATCCTTACAGGTAAACTGCACGGGGTTTATGGCGTCAAGCCCCGCGTCCGCAAGAAGGGGCATTATGGGACGCACGCCGCCGCAGCAGTGGAGGCAGATCTTCATCCGGGGAAAGCGTTCATGAACATACATCCACATTTTCCTGTGCCGGGGATAAAAAAATTCCATATATGTTTCCGGCGAGAACTGGGGGCCGTTCTGGGAACCCATGTCGTCGCCAAAGCCTATCACGTCAATGTAGTCCCCCACCGCGTCGAGATACGCCTCAAGATTTGCCATGTGCCGTTCCAGCACCGTATCCAGAAATTTATGCATACGGCCGGGATTGGCGATAAGTTCGCAGAGCATGTTGTCCATACGGAACACAAATTGCGCGGTCTCAACCAGATTACCGCCGAATATCCCGTATATAGCGCGATCGGTACTATCCCTGGTGGCTGCGGCAATTTCACGGAACTTTTTTGCCCCTTCCGGCGAATGGTAATCCAGGGGCATCGGGGGGCCGGGAACCGTGAGCCACATAACGTCATTCTGGATATCGTCGTAATCGGAAAAATCGTCTTTTTCCTCGTCATCGGCAAGCGGCCAAACAGCCTGCTCAAAATAATAACAGCCCCTTGGCTGTTTGCCCACGACTTTGCCCTTGTTGTTGTAGATAAAACCGCCTTTGTCGGTTCTGCGCACGTCAATCGCCGCAGGAACCTTGCAGGGGGTGCCGTCCTCCAGGGCAAAGTCCTTCCAGTATTCGGGGAATTTGTCAAAATCGCAGCCAAGCTGGAAAGTATCCACATCGAACAGATCCAGCACATCCTTCTCCACAATGGCAAGCTGCTGGATCAGATCGTATACGTAGAGGGGGCTGGGGGGAAGCTCCAGATATTTGCGCAGTTCGCGGTAAGCTACTACGCTAATACCGCTTGACCTGTGGGCGTTAAAATCAATGGGAACCCGGTCCGGCTGTTTGAAATTCAGCGAGGCCATCACTCTTTCTCTGTGTGTCATAGTATTTCTCCTGTATATTCTGTCCTATTCGAGTCCGGACTGCATCGAAAATCCTTTAATAAAGTAATTACGCAGCAGGATAAACAGCAGTATTGTCGGTATGGAAGTAAAGATAACGCCCGCCATCATAACCGGGATTTTGCCTCCCCCGGTCCCGGTCGACTGGGCTACCGCCACCATAATAGGCCGCACATTTTCCCCGGAAGAAAGGATCATGCCGAAAAGCAGATCGTTCCATATCCACATACCCTGAAACAGGGCGACTACCGCGGTGGGGGGCTTTAATTGGGGCAGGTATATACGGAAAAAAATCCCCGCGGGCCCGCACCCGTCTATCATCGCGGCCTGCATTATCTGGTTGTCAAGGTTCATAAAGTAGCCGCGGTAGAGAAATGTCGCAAAGGGGGTACATATTGCCGAATAGAGCAGTATCATGCCGAATTTTGTGTTGTAAATATTAAAAAAATTGTAGGTACGCAGCAGGGGGATTAGGTACAGCTGGAAAGGGAAAATAGTACCGCTGTATATAAGCAGGAAGATGAAAAAGCTGCCCCTTGGCTTGAGTTTGGTAACCGCGTAGGCCGCGGTTGAGGAAAGCAGTACGCAAAAAACAACGCCGCTTGCCGCGTAAATAAGGGAATTCATAAAGTTTATTTGTAAACGGTAATACGAGAAAACTTCTTTTAAATTATTGATAATATAAAAACCCTTTGGCATCTCGTAGAATTTGGTGTTCATATACTCCGCCGGGGTTTTAAAAGCCACAAACAGGGTAGAAGCAACCGGCAGGAGCCAGACCAGGCACAGGGCGATCAAAAAAACATAAATAATTACAGTAGAAAAAGTGTTCCTTGTTTTCATCCGCCCCTCCTACTTGTTGTCCGCGTGATCTACCGCAGATGTCGCCTGCATATAGGCAGCGGTGATCGGCAGGATCAGCAGGGTAAGGAATACCCCTATGGCGGCGCCGTAACCCTGGTGGTTGCGCTGAAAACTCTCGACAAACATATTTACCGCCAGGGTTTCCGATGAGCGCACCGGGCCGCCCCGGGTCATAATATAGATAAGATCGAACGCCTTAAACGAATTGACAATCGCCATGCCCACAACCACCGTGGTAATCGGCCTGAGCATGGGAAAGGTAATATGGACAAAGGTACGCCATTTATTGCAGCCGTCAATACGGGAGGCCTCGATCTGTTCCGAAGGTATCGAGGTAAGACCCATGAGGAACATAACCAGGTTCCCCCCTAACTGCTGCCAGCTCCAGGCGATAAGGAGGGAAAAGTTATTAAGGGGGATCTTATACAGCCAGTCCACCTTTGTCTTAAAACCCAGAAGGCGCAGGCACTCGTTCAAAACCCCGTATTCCTTTGAATACATATACCACCAGATAGCCCCCACGGATACAAAGGAAATGGCCAGGGGCATAAAAAACACGGATTTGATAAGCTTTTCGCCTTTAATACCGTTTACGAATACCGCAATCAGCAGCCCCGCCCCTACGGAAAACACAATGGTGAACGCTACCCACAAGACAGAATTAAAAACCGAACGCAGAAAATTACCGTCGCGGAACATGTTAAGGTAATTCCCAAAACCGGTAAAACGCATCGCGGAAATACCGTCGCTTTCGAATAAACTAAGGTAGATATTCTGAACCATGGGAATAATAAACATAAGGGTAATAACCAGTACGGCGGGAAACGCGAAAATATAACCCCACCTTTGGAACTGTTTGTTCAAAGCTCGCTCCGGAAAAAAGGCTTCGCAGGAAGCCGCCGGGGTTCCCGATAGCCCGCAGGCCGGCAGGAACCCCGGTAATTAGTGCCTGTCCACAAAGTCGGTTACTTTGCGGGCAGACTCTGATTAGCCCGATCTTTTACTTAAAGTACGCGTCGCAAAGCTTCTGGATATCCGCGGTAATAACCTGGGGGCTGGGGGAATTTACGATAAATTCCTGGAATTTCTGGTTTACCTGGAGCATCAGTTCCGTCGGCATATTTTCCCAGAAACGGGTTACCAGGGTAAAATTCCCGTCAACCACAGCTTTCTGCATGGACTGTTTCATCGGATCAAGGTAAGAGGCGTCGGCTTTGGAATTTACCGGGAAGCCCCCGACCTGCTTGCTCAGGAAGGTATTGCCCTTCGCGCTCATAAAGTAATCAACCGCCTTAAGCGAATTTTCCATATTGGCGGCGTTTTTCGGAACCAGAATCGGCGAGGGTTCCAGGATAGCCCGGTTCCTGCCGTCCCTTGTCTTGAGGAAGAAGAAACCTATCTTGCTTTCAGGAACTCCCATATCGAGAAGCTGGGACTTTACATACCAGGTCCCGCCGACGATCATGGCAAGCTGGTTGTCGTTAAACAGCCGGGGCATGTCGCTGAAGTAGTTTGTCGAAGGATCGGTAAACCATCCCTTGTCAAGCCAGTCCTTCCAGATCGTGAATATCTCCACCGCCTGGGGATCGGTAAATTTCTTCCTGCCCGCGCAGAGGTCGTTGTACAGGTTGGGATCAATCGAAGCGGCGATTTC
>JAIRZS010000294.1 GCA_031267115.1 Treponema sp. | reverse complement strand
ACCCCGCAATTTATGTGGTGGTAAAAAATTCGCCCTGAAGCTCCCCCGCCGAAAGGCGGGTTCTTGGGTATTACACCCGCGCTTTCCAATAAAGAGGAGCATTGATGCTGTATCGTCAAAAATTCGATACTTTTATCCGCGTCTACGATGGTCCAGAGGGCCGCGATGTGGGCTACATAACCAACCAGAGCAGTTTCAGCGACCAGGTCACGGACAAATCCGGCGCGGTGTTTCTCAAGGCCCTGTCGCGGCAGCCCTGCGAGTTTGGGGAGATGGTTGCCGAGATTGCCGGCGCGTACAAGGATGCCGGCCACGCCGTTGTTGAAAAGGACGCCGCCGAGTTTTACGCGCTCCTCGAAAAAGACGGTTTTATCGTGTCCGGGGAAACGCCGGAGGAACTTGACCGCAAAGACAAGCGTTTTTCCTATTCCGAACTTATGCCCAAGACAATGCGCGAGGACTTTACGCCCAAGGAGTTCCGCGCCGACAGTGACACGCAGGACTACCTTGCCGACCACTTCAAGAACAACCCGCACCTCACACAGTTTCAGGTCGAACTGACCAGCCGCTGCAACGAGAGGTGCGTTCACTGCTACATTCCCCACGAGAACAAAATCAGCGACATCGACCCGGCGCTATTTTACGACACCCTCGATCAACTGCGCGGCATGGGTGTTTTAAGCCTGACGCTTTCCGGCGGAGAGCCTCTGCTCCATCCGCGCTTTGCCGAGTTTCTACAAAAGGCAAAGGACTACGATTTTTCGATAAATGTCCTTTCCAATCTCACGCTCCTCTCCGACGAAATCATCGCCGAAATGAAGGCCAACCGGCTTTCCAGCGTCCAGGTGTCGCTCTACGGCATGGAACCGGAGATTCACGATTCAATTACGAAACTCCCCGGTTCGTTTTACAAAACACGCGACGCCATTCTGCGCCTGATTGAAAACGACATTCCCCTGCAAATCTCCTGCCCGGTGATGAAACAGAACAAGAACAGTTATGTTGCCGTGGCAAAGTGGGCGGAAGAACACCGCGTCCGCGCCGTCACCGATTACATCATGATGGCCCGCTATGACCACACCACGAGCAACCTTAACAACCGTCTTACACTTGACGAAGCGGGTGACATTATCAGGGATATCATAAAGATGGACGGCGATTACGAGGAACGCCTGCGCGAAGCGGACTTTACCCAAGTCGAACAGCGCGATATGTCCGATGACGCGCTGTGCGGTGTCTGCATTTCGTCAATCTGCATGGTAGCAAACGGCAACATCTACCCCTGCGCCGGCTGGCAGGATTACGTTGTTGGCAATATCGCGCAAACGCCGCTTGCGGAAATCTGGAAGCATTCGCCCAAGGTGCAGTATCTGCGTAGTTTGCGGAAGCGAGACCTCCCCAAATGCATGATCTGCGTTGACCGCCATTTCTGCGCCATGTGCATGGTTCGCAACGCCAACGAAGACCCAGCCGGCGACCCGCTCAAAATCAACGAGCATTTTTGCAAGGTTGCGGCGCTCAACCGTAAAATCGCGCTGGATTGGAAAGCAGCGTTGCGGGCGGCAAAATGACGGATAATCATATTCACATCGGGCAGTTTGAGAAAGTCTACTACAACGCAAGCGAAGTTTTCGATGCGGTTTTTGCGAGCGGCATTGTTGATCACCTCTTATTTTCCTCCACAACAAGCTGTGTTCCCGATGTGGCATACCATACTATTGAGGCTGAAATTGAGACGGCATTAAAACTTTATGGCCCTGAAAAAACAGCGCCGCTTTTCTGGTTCACTCCCGGCTACATCGAACAAGGCGTGGACATCGAAAAGGCAATGAGCGACCTGCCGTATAAGGGATTCAAATTACACCCATTCGCGCAGCAATGGGATATTGAAAACGAAAAACACTGCTCTGTTCTGCACGGTATATTTGCGTATGCCGGAGGAAACAATCTGCCGGTTCTCATTCACACCGGCGAAAGCGGCATTGATTCCCCGAATCGTTTCGAGTCTTTTTTTGCCGCTTATCCGAATGTACGCTTCATCCTTGCCCATTGCCGTCCGGCGGATACAACTATCGCCATGTTCCGCGCATACCTTAATGTGTATGGTGACAGCGCCTTTGCGCCCAGGGAGCGGATTCAGTCGGTTGCCGATGCCGGCTTCGCGGAACGCATACTTCCGGGGACTGATTTTCCTATTACGCATTACTTACAAAGCAGGCGTCTGAACAGCAATGCCGGGAATAGAATGTTGTCATTGCGTGAGCAATATGCGGAAGATTTGGCATTAGGGTGAGATGAAACAAGACATAAAGACACTTATTTGTTTCTTCAACTTCTTCGACTTCGTGGTAAAAATTTAACCGCGGAATCTGCAAAAGAGGCGGCAGCAGCGCAAGGGATTGGAGGGGTTTAGCCGCGGCGCAGAGCGCCGGGGCCGGAGCGGTAGCGCAGCCCCGTAAAGCCCGGTCCGCGCGCCAAAGGCGCGCGGATGCGCCCGGAATGAACTATGCCTACTCAGTATAGAGGACCGCCAGGGAAACCGGGGGCAGGGTAAGCGCGCCGGAATCAATTTCCGCCAGAGTTTCCGTGCCGGCTTTTTGGGCGCTGACCACCTGGCGCCAGCGGAGGGCGGGCTCGGGGAGCGCCAGAAGCCTTGGGGCGCGGCCCGCGTTGTAGGCGACAAAGATGCTGCGCCAGGAATCGCCGTTGGCGTTGCCGCCAAGCACGAAGGAAACGGCCCTGTCTTCCGCGCAAAGGACGGTTATCCCTTTTTTGATGCCGGCCCTGCTGTCCATGCGGAACGCGGGGTGTTCTTTTCTGAGTCTGATAAGGCCCGCGTAATATTCGATTACGGGCCGGTACCGGGACGCGTTTTCCCAGCGTATCATGTTGACCGAATCGGGGCCGGCGTAGCTGTTGTGGTCGCCGAATTTGGTCCTGAGCATCTCGTCGCCGGCCTGGAAAAACGGTATGCCCTGTGAGGTAAATACGATGCCGTTGGCAAGCAGGGCGGATCTGACCGCTTCATTTTCCAGCAGCGCCGCGGGATCGGGAAGATTCCCATCGGGGGGATTCCCGCCGGGGCCGAGGAGGCTGTAGGGGCCGGCCGCCAGATTTTCCGCCCCAAGGGAAAGGGCGATCTTGTCCCACAGGTTGAGGTTGTCGTGGGCGGTTACATAGTTGACGCTTTCGCTCGCGGCGGCGGTAAAGTCGTCTATTGAGCCTTCTATCCCCCTGACAAGGGCCTGCTCCAGGCCGCCCTGCCCGGTGGCAAAACCCCGCGAGTCGTCGTCGCTGCCGCCCTTTATCGCGGCCCGCATCCTGTCGTTGAATACCGCGATGCCGAGATTCTTCTGCGCGCCTATTATAGTCTGCCGGGCCTCCGGAAGCACCGAGCCGCCGGCCTGCCAGGGCTCCCCGTAAACGAGGATTCCCGGATCGACGCGGGACCGCAGTTCGCGGGCAATCTGTTCCATGGTGGTTTTGTCGATAAGCGCCATGAGGTCAAAGCGGAAGCCGTCAACATGGTATTCCCGCGCCCAGTACAGGCAGGAATCGACGATGAACTTCCGCACCATGGGTCGCTC
Source organism: Treponema sp. (assembly GCA_031267115.1). Lineage (GTDB taxonomy): Bacteria > Spirochaetota > Spirochaetia > Treponematales > Breznakiellaceae > JAIRRR01. The sequence goes on along the minus strand of JAIRZS010000294.1, from coordinate 3,999 downwards.
GGAGGCCACCTCGTTGCCGCAGGCCGAGCCGTCCGACAGGGTTCCGTCATCCCGGGTCCGGTAGTAATAGCCCTTTACCAGGGCGTCAAACGGGCCGTCCTCGTCCGGGTAGGTGTGGTTGTACACCACATCCATAACGACCCGGATTCCCGCGTTGTGCAGGGCCAGGACCATCCGCTTGAATTCGCCTATACGCGCCCCGGGGTCCTGGGGGTCCGTGGAATAGGAGCCTTCCGGCACATTGTAGTTTACCGGATCGTAGCCCCAGTTGAATTTCGGGTCCTGCGAGGCGGGATCGTCCGCCGTAAGTTCGTTGACGGACCCGAAATCGAAGGCCGGCAAAAGGTGGACGTGGGTAATCCCCAGGCTTGCCAGATGATCGACCCCGGTGGCCGCCCCCTCCCGGTTCCTGGTCCCCCTCTCGGTAAAGGCGAGGAATTTGCCCCGGTGCTTCATGCCGGAATTTATGTCGATGGAAAAGTCGCGGACGTGGAGTTCGTAGATGACCGCGTCCTGCGGCGCGGAAAACAGGGGCTTTTTGTCAACGTCCCAGCCGGGCGGGTCCGTGTCCCCAAGGCTGACAACGGCCATGCGCCTCCCGTTGGCCGATACGGCGCGGGCATAGGGGTCCGCCGCCCAGCGCGTAAGGCCGCCGGGGAATTCCGCGCGGTAAAGGTAATAACGCCCCCGCAAATCCCCGGCGATAAGCGCCCGCCATACCCCGGTAGAAAGATCGCGCTCCATCCGGTAAAGGCGGGCGTTTTCTTCCTCGCCCGCCTTTAGCCTGCCCGAGGCATCGTAGCTGCCCGCGCTGTCGTACAGCGCCACGGAAACAGAGGCGGCGGCGGGCGCCCAAACCTTGAAGACGCTCTCGCCGGGCCGGTAACTAAGCCCCAGATCGCCGCCATCGTAGTAGAAGCGGTCCAGTATATTCCGCATGGCAAGCGCCTTGCCCGCGTAAATGCCGCTTTCGTCCCGGACCTCGTAAAATTTCGCCGGGTTCGCGATAGGATCTTCCAGCGAGATGGCCGCCATGCAGTCCGCCCCGCCCTTCGTTGCTTTTCCCGCCAGTTTCCTGCCGCCTTCGTATACGGCAAAAACACCGTAATCTTCCGGCGCTTCGGACAAGGCCGCGGTAACGGTATCGGCGCTGTCCGCCGCGGCAAAAATAATGGAGGGGGCCTGCGCGGTCACGGCGGATCCCCCCGGACGCCGCCCTTTCGGACGCCGCGGCCATTCCGCCCGGTGTTTACAGCTTCCATACCCCGAAACTCTGCCCCTCCATGCGGCAGACGCCGCCCTCAAGCCCGCATTTTCCCAGGGCGTAGACAGCTTTGCCCTCAAGCCCGGTTTCCGCGCTTGCCGCCTCCAGGCCGGGATTTACCGCCAGGATCAAAGAACCGCGCCGGTAGACAAAGGGAAGCTTCCCCTTTTCGGCATAGACAACGGAGAAATCCGATCCGGCGCGCAGATCGCGCTCGGCGTGGCGCAGGCCGATTACCGCCCTGACGGTGTTAAGCAGCGAGGCGGGGTCTTTTTCCTGTTCTTCCACGCTGGGCGCACCGGGGGCCGAATCCACCGGCAGATAGAGCCGCTCCGGTTCCGCATCGGAAAAACCTCTGTTTTTGCCGCCGCCCCACTGCATGGGCGTCCTGCTCCCGGTCCGGGTATACCCCCCCTCCTTGGAGGGCAGCGGGATATAGCGCATACCGATTTCGTCGCCGTAATACAGGAAAGGGACCCCCGGCAGGGTAAAGAGGACGCAGTAGGCCAGGGCAAGCTCACCGGGCGAAAGGTTCGCGCTTATACGCGGCGTATCGTGGTTGCCCGTAATCAGGCTGATAAAGCCGGTGTTTTTGGTGTCCTCGTACCAGGGCAGGTACTGGTCCAGAAAACGCCTGATATCCCCGTTCCCGTCCTTTTTAAAGAAACTATTGTCTTCCCCCGCAGGGCGGTTTTCCGCGTCCATACGGTAATCCCGGAGCAGGCTCCTGTAGCCGCTCCCCTCGTGGTCAAGCAGGAAGTCCGCGTGAAAGCCCGCCTCCAAAGATTGCCGGGGGCTGCTCCATTCGGAAACCAGCGCCGCCTCCGGAAATTCCGCGTCCAGCATGGAACGGATATCACGCCAGACAGCCTGGGTCCCGCTTTTGTTTTCGTCGTCGTTCTTGACCAGGGAATCCGCCATATCAACCCGGAAGCCGTCGCAGCCCTTTTCAAGCCAGAAGCGCATAATATCCTTGAGGGCCTCCCTCGTGGCCGCGCAGCAGGGGTGATCCGCCGGAAGCTGCCAGGGTTCCCGGACCGTCAAAAACCCGTAGTTCAGGGCCGGCTGGCATTTAAAGAAGTTGATAATATACACCCCGTTCCGTTCCGATTCCCCGGCCACAAAGCGGATATTTTCCCGGCCCCAGTAGATCCAGCTGTCGGTCCAGATATAGCGGTCCCAGTACTCGTTGGGCGCGGGCTTCCTGCTTTCCAGGAACCAGGGGTGTTCTTCCGAAGTATGGCCGGGAACCAGATCGAGCAGAACGCGGACCCCCCTCTTGTGCGCCTCCGCAAAGAGCCGGCAGAGATCGGCGTTAGACCCGTAACGGGGGGCAACCATTTTATAGTCCCGCACGTCGTACCCCGCGTCCTTAAAAGGCGAATCAAAACAGGGATTGATCCACAGCGCGTTAAACCCCAGATTCCGGATATAATCGAGCTTCCGGATAATCCCCTCGATATCGCCTATCCCGTCGCCATTGGCATCGTAAAAGGACTGGGGATAGATTTCGTAAAAGACCGCGTCTTCCAACCATGACAGCATAGCGCACTCCTTGTCACCAGGATAAACGTACAGGAATTCTTCTTATCTTGGGCGTCTTGGGCGCATCCCCGGCTCCGCCGGGGACCGGGCTTTGCGCTTGTATCTTTTTTGCCTCCGGCAAAAAAGGATACCGCTTCAATCCCTTGCGCATGCCAAAATCCGGCATCCCTGCCGGATTTTGGCATCGGAGTTCGCCTGCGGCAAACTCCATCTATCCGCCGCCGGCGGATAGCAATAGAAACAGCGGCATCCCTGCCGCAGTCTTTTCCTTATAGTCTATGCAATAATCCGCCCCTGTCAAACGCCGCGCCTCCGCACAGATAGTACGGTGCGGAAGTGTCGTTTTGCCTGGGTGTCTGGCGCGTCCAGTGCCGGGCATTCTTTTTTTGGATAAAAATTTATCCAGAAATTTGGTGCCTGGCACCCCTGTGTTCTGTGGGCCCTTTACGGGGAAGCGGCCCGGGCCGATGCCGCGGTATCGGTGTCCCTTGCCGGGCTTGACCCGGAGGAGGCGGGTTATTGAGTAACCGGATGCCGGGGCTTTAGCTTGCCCTGGCCGGCATAGTTGACGATTTCCGGAGCAGGGAGTCCGTAGCTTGAAAATGCGTCCAGTGTCTTTTTTTTGAGATATGCCGATCTTTCCCCTGTGGTCATTCCTGCTGTTTCATCTTGAAGCCTGAGTCGGGCCGCATGGATTATCCGCAATTCCTCCGGAGCGGCCATAAGCCCCGGATCATTGAGTATCCGGGGATCGTTCATGTAATCCTGTACCGTCTTCATAATTCCAATACCTCCGCAGGCTTGTATATGCCTATGCCCTGATAGCCTTCCCGGACGTTGACCCGCCTGACCCGCTCGTCCGTCCAAGGACGGGCAATGTGGGTAAAATTCAGGCTCACTATAAAGTCTAAGCCGTTGACCGTGGTAATCGCAATATGCGCCGCATCTATCGGGTGTGATTCCGGCACGGCTTTTTCCTGAATATAAAGCGCCGCAAGCCGGGTTGTTTCATCGGTTTCATAGAGCAGCTTGACCGAATAATCACGAATAAGGGCAAACATATTTCGTTGTTTTTCCTGATTCGGCTCACCGGCTATTTCATCCGTGGCAAGCGTTGATGTATACGGCTCATATTCCCCGGCTTTTATTAAATCAAAAACAGCCCGGGCCTCTGCCTTGTATTGCCGGTA
>JAIRZS010000247.1 GCA_031267115.1 Treponema sp. | reverse complement strand
CCCCCGCCGTTCCAAACACACTTTCCAATGAAGAGTCCCGGAGCAGACTCCGGGGTATAGACCCCGCCTTCCATTCAGGCGGCTGTACTGTTACTGTACTTACCCATCACCTTCCAGTTCCCATCCGGCGCTGCCCAGGCTGTATCTCCCGCTTCTGCTGCCGTGGCCGGTGTAATAGGTGTCGAAGTTATCCGCCGTAGTGTAGAGTACGGCGCCGTTCTCGTCCAGGTAATTCACGCTGCCCCGGACACTGCGGCCGGTAATACGGGGATCGAAGGCCCGTTTGCCAAGAGCGGTAAGGCTGTCCGGAATTGTTACCGTATTGATCTTGTTGTTGTAAAAGGCGCCGTCGCCGATTTCCCGAACCCCGCTCCCGATAACCACGGCGGTAAGGCGGTTGCCGGAGAAAGCGCCCCGGCCAATGTAGGTAACGCTTCCGGGAAATTCCACCGCGCCAAGCCTGTTTTCCAGAAAAGCGAAATCCCCTATGGAACTGACGCCCTCCGGAATCGCCAGCTCAGCCAGGCGGTTATAGGCAAAGGCGCCCTTGCCGATTTCAGTCACATTTTCGCCGAAGGTAACGCCGGTAAGCCGGTTGTTGGAAAATGCGCCCATGCCAATGGCGGTAACGCCATTCCCGATAGCGACGGTTTCCAGACTGTTATTGGAAAAAGCGCCGCTGCCAATGGCGGTTATACTGTCGGGAATGGTAACACGGGTAAGCTCCCTGCGGGAAAAGGCCCGATCGCCGATAGCGGTTACCGGCATGTCGTTGATGGTATCCGGAATAACAAGTTCTTTCGCGGAACCCCTGGAACTTACAATGGCAAGCTCGCCGTTGCGTTCCTCAACAACAATTTCAAGGCCGCCCCTCTGGGCAAAAAGACGGGAAACGACGGCAAGCAAGAAGATGGTAAAAACGATCTGTTTCTTCACAATATAGCATTACCCCCAAAACCGGACATTTTGGAATCGCTTTTTGACACAAAAAAACCGGTAACCCCTTGCGTAACAAGCAATTACCGGATGGGCGATAGAAGAGTCGAACTTCTGACCCTCAGCGTGTCATACTGATGCTCTAACCAACTGAGCTAACCGCCCAATTAACAGCGCCGCACGGACGGCGTTAATTACAAAAATAGCAGGAAGCCGCACCGGCTCAAACAGGGAAACGCCCCAGGGCCGGACGGCTCCCCCGGCGATTACAGGCGTTCGCGGATCGCGACGTTTACTTCGAGTTTTCCATGCGGCCCAAGCTGCATGGGCACGATAAGGGCCTCAACTTTAAGGTTGTTCGACACTTCCATGTTTTCACCGGTAAACAGGGCCGGCGGAGTAAGGTCAAATTTAAACCCAAGATCATGGAGCTTGGTTACCGCCTGCGCGGTGATCATATTGGCCAGCTCCTGGATCGTGGACTTCGCCAGCTCGTCAAGCTGGGTAAATTCCTGCCCGTTCATGGCCCCGGCTACTTCCAGGGCAGTCTCCCTGGTCATGTCAAACAGCACCCGGCCTTCCACATCGCCTGCCAGGCCAACCAGCGCAGCTACACCCTGGATAGCCATAGTAGTGGACTTGAGGTAAAGATCCCCCCGCTTAACATCGGTGTTCAAAACTTCCTTGAGAACATTAAAAGTTGCTTCAACAAAAGGGTTGATGTATTCAACTCTCATACAAATACTCCTTATCTAAAACCTTTATATCACGCGCGCACAAAAGCGGAAACCGGATCCTTTGCAATGGACTGCCATTCGTCATCAGGAAGCTGCTCGTTTCTTCCCACGATAACAACCCCCTGTTTTTTAAGCCTCTCGGCAAAATCGGCTATCATCTTGTCCTGACTCTGGACCGCCAGAAAGGAAAGAAAATCCCTGGCGACGATAAAATCAAGCTCCGGAAGATTATTCCCGTTCAAAACATCATGGTACTCAAAACTTATCGCGTCTTTGATCTCCTGGTTAAAAGTATACCCGTTCTTTCCCTTTACCAGATAGGCCCTGACATATTCAGGCGCCTCCTCGACATCAAAAACCATATTCGGGGCTGTCGATATAGCCATAATGTCACTGTCATTCGCCCATATCTTGACACGCCCCTGAGGATACCGTGCCTTTAGTATACACGCTAACGAAAAAGTTTCATAGCCCTTCCCACAGCCAATATTCCAGGCCTGGATACTATTGGACGGCAAATCCGGCAGCATGCCCTTAAAACTGTAGGCGTATTCATCTTCCCAGAAAACCCCGGTACTTGGAGAATAGAAGGCGGAGAGGAATTCCTCCGCATCGCTGGCATTGCGGAGCTGGACACCGGTCCCCGAATGGATGCTTGTCCATTCGGAAAAACGCCGGCCAAACCACGTACTGTTGACGGAACTCGAAAAAAAGTGCATCAAAGTACCCAGCCCGTCCTGGACAAAGCCGAAGTTCGAATTCGAAACCTCCTGAGCGGATTCAGAGGCTTTTTCGATTACCGGCGGGGGAGCAAAATAATTATCTCCCGGAGTTTCCTGGATCTGGCCGCGCCCTTTCTGATCTTCCTCTTTGTTCTGGGAAAATATACGGACCACATCCAGGATGATGTACAGATCCCCTTCCTTCTCCACAACCCCGCTGATAAATTTGATGTTGATATCCCCGAAAATAGGGTGGGGCGGCTGGATGTTCTCGGTGTTAATCCCCACAACTTTGTCGATCTTGTCCACAATGGTACCGTATACCCGGTCTTCAATGCGGAGAATAAGCATATTCTCCTGGCCGTCCGGGTTAGTCTCCACGGGGAGCCTGAAAAATGCCCTGAGATCGATGATGGGGATAATGTCTCCCCGGAGATTGTAAACGCCCCGGACAAAAGCGGCGGCATTGGGAACATAGGTAAATTTATCGGCTTTGGCGATTTCCTTGACATTCATAATGTCCACGCCGTAATCTTTCCCCGCAAGGGAAAAAGTGATCATCTTGAAATCAACCGTTTCAACCCGATCCTTCTGCTCTTGCAGGTCCATGTTCACCTGTTCCAGGCTCTTAACAACTGCTGCCATGTATTTTCCTTCTCCGCGCCTCTCCGGTTACCGTACCGATTCGCGGGCCCGGCGCGATTCAAGTTCCTTGCGAAGGCCCAGTTCCAGGAGCTGGCTTACGTCAATGATAAGGGAAACAGAACCGTCTCCCAGTATCGAGGCCCCGGCTATGCCCGGCGAATTGGTGTACTGATCCCGCAGGGGCTTGATAACCACGTCTTCTTCCCCGATAAGGCTGTCCACCATGAACCCCATCTTCTTTTCCGCAGTACCGACAATGACGATAAAGTGGTAATCGCTGTTCTCTTCGCTCTTGATGCCGAAAAGCCGGTTCAGCCTGAGAAGGGACACCACGTCATTACGGATATTGAAAACCTCGTAGTTGTCGATACGCCGGATTTCCTCGGGCTTGACGCGCAGGCTCTCGATGACGCTTGTGATGGGGATAGAATAGATTTCCGGCCCAACACGTACCAGCAAGCCCTGGATAATAGCCAGGGTAAGGGGCAGCTTTATGATAAATTTGGTACCTTTGCCCTTTTCCGATGTAACATTCACAGTACCGTTGAGCTTCTCTATGGACCGGCGGACAACATCAAGGCCCACGCCGCGCCCCGAAATAGCGGTAATGGACTTCGCGGTAGAGAAACCCGGCTCAAAGATAAGGTTAAATGCCTCCACGTCGGTAAGCACCTTGTTCGCGCTGACAAGGCCCCGTTCGACCGCCTTGGATTTGACCGCCTCCACATCAATACCCTTGCCGTCGTCGGCAATCTCGATGAGGATCATGTTCCCTTCATTGGCCGCTTTGAGGACTACCATGCCTTCTTCCGGCTTACCGGCGGCTCTCCGTTCTTCCTGGGATTCAACGCCGTGGTCGATGGAATTCCGCACCGAGTGCATGATCGGGTCCAGGAGGTCTTCGATGACCGACTTGTCAAGCTCGGTTTCTTCCCCTTCGATAACCAGGTTGATCTTCTTGTTGAGGGTTTTTGAAAGATCGCGGACAAGCCGGGGGAAACGGCTGAATATCTGGCTGATAGGCACCATACGGATCCGCATGACCCCTTCCTGGAGCTCGCCGGTAATACGGCCCAGATTTTGGGAAGTAGCGCGGTACTTGCCGATGATATTTTTAAGGGAGGCATCAAAGGCATCGAAGGGGGAGAAAATATCCCCGTATTTCTCGCTTATCTGCTTCTTTATGTCCTTGACGGACGTCCCGTTCTCGATACTTTCCAGATAATCGGGAAGGCTGTCAAACAGATTTTTGATCTCATCCCGGTATTTTGTTTCGATATTGCGCAGATCGGCCTGGAGTTCCCCGAATTGAAGGCTAATCTGGTTAAAGGTAGCCTTGGTAATGACCGTCTCGGAAACCAGGTTCAGGAGGTCGTCGATACGCTTGGAATCCACCCTGAGTATGGCGCCGGCCTCTTTCCCGGCCTTCTTGGCGTCTTCGCCAGAAGCGCCGCCCGCCGGTTTCGCCGGGGCCGGGGGTTTGGGGCCAGCCGCAGCCTCGGCTGCAGGGGCGGCAGGCGCGGGGGCCGGGGCGGCAGCCTGAACAGGGGCGGGCGCGGCGGCGGGCTTAGAGGCCGCGGACGCTTGCGCCGGGGCGGTTTTCCCAAACTGCTCAATAAGCCGGTCAATATTGGTAACGGTAGCCGACAGGCTTACGTCGGGGATAACAACGTATTTTTCGATTTCACCCGCCGATTTAGCGGAAGCAAAGTAATAATCAACAGTGGGAAAAAAGTTATCCTCGTAAAGAGCCTCAAAATCCGGGGTAGTCTTAAGTACCGTGCCGGAACCCTTGAGGGCGGCGTAAACCTGTATGCCGCCGACCGTATTCATCAGGCTGTTTACGTCAAATACAACGCTGACCCGGTACACCGGCAAACCGCCGTCCACGGATTCTTTGAGTTCCTGGAGTTCCTCTTCCGAAAGACCGCCTGCCTGGGCCGGAGCCGAGGAAGCAGCCGGAGCCGCCGCCGGAACAGGGGCAGCCGGTTTAGGAGCGGGAGCCGCCGGTTTCGCGGCCTGCGAACCGCCTTTCTTGTGCTGGGTACTCTCCGGAATCAGCTTGGAAAGACTGGCTTCGATCTGGGAAGTATCCTCTTGGTAAACCGCGCCGTTCATCCGCTGTTCCAGCATAGCCTTGATCACGTCGATAGCCGAGAGAAGAGTATCCACCACGTCTTCATTGATACTTAACTGATCCGAACGTATAGCGTCAAGCACATCCTCGACCAGATGGGTAAAATGGGAAAGCTCCATCATCTCCACCGTCGCGGACCCGCCCTTCAAGGTGTGCGCCGCCCGGAAAATCTCATCCACAGCGTCTTTGTTACCGCCCTCGTTTTCCAGCACCAGTACATTCTGCTCCAGCGTATCCACCTGCATCTGGGCTTCGCTGAAAAAATCCTTGAGTAATTCTTCATTGTTAGGATCTAAATAATCGCTCATGTTACTAAGAATTTTATATACAAATTAACAAAGGTCAAGCCTATCCGCCCATTTCCATTGGGAATTTCATTAAAATTCGATAACTATTCGCGGGGGGAGCTGTTACCGGAAGGCGGGCGGCATATAAACGGGCCGCCAACCGCCCCCCCTGCGCTCCCGCCCCGCCCCGCGGGTCTTCCGCTGCCCCCCTGCCATGCGCCGGCTCCGCCGGCGCAGCCGGAATCCTCCCACATCCTTAAATAAAAACCGCCGCGGCCTGGGGAATTTTTACCGAAACCAGGGCAAGTTTCGCGGAATTATTCAATTCCATGCCGTCTTTTAAGGAAATCTGCGTTTCCAAGCCCAGGGCGGGAATAATCACCGCCGCGAAAGCGCCCTTTTTTTCCAGCACCACAGCCTCCCATTGGCTATCCTTCATGCCGGAAAGATAAACAGCAAGCCAGTGGCCGCGGCTCGCCCGTTCGGCACGTATTGTGGCTGCCGAGGCGGCTTCCCCGGCGGCCAGGGCGGGGAGCAGATCGTCTTCCGAAAGGGGCGCGCGGCCATTGTACGCGCCGGCTCCCAGGACAGCCCGGATCTGCTGGTGGGCAAGAAGGTCCGTGTAACGGCGCAGCGGGCTTGTTACCTGGGTATATTCATCCAGCCCCAGACCGGCATGGGGCCCCGGTTTTACCGAAAGAGTCCGGGGCCTCATACAGCGCCTGAGCTGCCAGGAACCGGCCGGTCCGGGCAGCGGATTGCCGGGGAGATCGCCCGCTTCCTGGCAGACATAGGGAAACGGCAGGGCGCGCGAAGAAGCCCAGCGGGCGGCGGCTTCTCCGGCCAGGAGCATACATTCCCGGACCATGGCGGCGGAAACACCGGAAACATTCGGCTCGACGGCAATGCGCCGTTCCGGAATATCCACGTCAATATGCGCCTCCGGCAGATCGATCATTACCGCCCCGGCTTTAACCCGCCGCGCGGTATTGGCCTCTCCCAAACCGGCAAGCGCGGCCAGGTCCGAAACGGCATCCAAGACGCCGCCGGCCTCATCCTGGGCCGAGACTATACGATCCGCCTCCTCGTAACTAAGCCGGATCACTTTCACCATTGACGGGAAAATTTCAACATTTTCCGGAACGCCGCCGGGAAGCAGGGTCAGCCTGAAACTGAGGGCCGGGGATATTCCCGCAGGGCGCTCGCGGAGGGGCAGGGGCGAAAGTGCGCCTCTGGCGCCAAGGGCAAAACAGGCAAGGGATTCTTCGGCAAGCATAAGGGCCGGGCCTTCGGGCAGGTACAGGGTAGCGCCCCTGCCGCGGGCTTCCATATCCGCGGGGCTTCCCGGCAGCACCGAGGCCGCCGGGTCCGCCACATGCACGTAAAGGGTATAACGGCCTTCCTGATCCGGGCCCTCCACGGAAACCGCGTCGTCCGGATCGGCGCTGTACGCGTTGTCTATGGCATAGGAACGGAGAGAAGTAAGGTCAACGCGGCCTTCAACGGGAGGGGGAGGGACCGCCTCTTTCGCGGAAACGGAGGAAACGCCGAAACGCGGCGGATAGGGGTTTACCCAGGGCGTCCAGACACCCCAGGAAAGCAGGAGGCGGTGGGCTTCTTCCGGGGTTTCGGGGCGGCCCAGATCCTTCAGGGTACGGCTCTTGCCGCTTTTGCCCCAGGCAAGGGCTTCCACATCCTGGAGAAAGCGCAGGTCCGTCGGGCCGCCGCCGGGCGAATCGGTGTAACGGCCCAGAGCCCGGTAATCGGGGGAATCCTCCGGTTTCGGCAGAATCGGCGCGTTTGCCTTAATCCGCAGAAGAAATTCCTCCCGCTCCCGGGCATCCCGGAGCTTCCCGTCACGCTTTTGTTCGGAGGCTTCCACGGCGGCCCTGTCGCAGGGGCTTATCGCGTCCGGGCTGCCGGCAAAGTAGACGCCCTCGCGCAAAACGCTGTAGGCGGCCCAGGCGGCCTGCGGGGAATAATCGCCGTAAACAAGTTCCGCCAGTTCCTTAAGCGTAAGAAGGGCCGCCGGACCGTCACCTGCCCCCAAAAGTTCCCAGGCGTCCCGTATATCGCCGTCCAGGGGTTCCGTCGCGGCGGCAAGGGCGTTTGCCGAGGCCTCCAGCGGGCCGGGATGGATCAATTCGATGTCCTTTTCCCTGACCCGGAGTTTCTCGCCCCCCGGAACGCTTATATCAATTTTATCCCCTATAGCGGTGACCACAGCCGGCTTTGCCTTGTACGCCACGAGGCATTTTTCCCGAAACATGCGCTACTTTACCACACA
>JAIRZS010000241.1 GCA_031267115.1 Treponema sp. | reverse complement strand
GCGGCGAAAAAGCCCGCGGCAAAGACAGCAGCCAAGGCCGCTGCGCCCAGGAAAACTGCGGCTAAAAAGCGGTCGGGGAAATAGATGAGGCGTTACGTAGTTCCGGCCCTGGCGCTGTGCCTTGTCTCCTTGCAGGGCTGTTCCATCAATAAAATGGCTACAAAGGCAGTGGCGGATGCCCTGACCGGGGTAGGGGGAAGTACGGTCTTTACCGGCGATTCTGACCCGCAATTGGTTGGGGACGCCCTGCCCTTTGCCATAAAGATCTACGAAGCCCTGCTTGAACAGGAGCCTGATCACCAGGGGCTTATTGTAACAACGGGATCGCTGTTTATCATGTACGCCAACGCCTTTGTCCAGGGGCCGGCGGAAATGCTGCCTCCCGAGGAGAGCCTTGCGGAGCAGGAAGGAAAAGAACGGGCAAAGAAACTCTACCTTCGGGGCGTAGATATCCTTGCTGCGGGAATAGAGAAAAGATACCCCGGTATCCTGGGGTCGGGCCTGGCCGGTACTCTGGACAAGTATCTTTCGAAACTGAAGAAGGCGGATGTCCCCCTGATTTACTGGCTCGTGGCAGGCACGCTTTCCGCCTATGCCCTTGACCCCCTTGATCTGGCACTGGGGATGAAGCTTCCCGAACTAACGGCGCTTATCAATGCCGCTTATGAACTGGACCCGGATTTTAATACAAGCGCCCTTGACGAATTCTTTATCCTTTTTTACGCCTCGGTACCCGAAGGCCTGGGGGGAGACAAATCCAAGGCCGGCGTTTATTTCCAGAAGGCCCTGGAAAAAACCCGGGGCTTGTCTGCCGGCCCCTATGTTTCCTATGCGCAGACGATCTGCGTCCCGGCCCAGGATTACGAAGGTTTCAGGAAGAACCTTGAAGCCGCCCTGGCTGTCGATGTTAACGCCGACACCGGAAACCGGCTGGTAAATATCATCAATCAGCGCAAGGCCCGTTACCTTCTGGACCGGGCATCATATTACTTTATTGACGCGGAAAATGTTGATTGGGACGAATGGGATGAATAATGGCGCGGCCCGGAAATATCAGTTTTTTCAGATGTCAGAGATAACAGAGGCTTTCCCAAAACTTGTCCGGGTTTTGAGGAATGCCCAATATCCGAAAAACAACAAGATGTACGGAAAAGAGGCATAAATGAAGAGAATTTTCTGTCTGGTTTTGGTTGCGGTTTTTTTCCTGGGTTTTTCAGGCCCCCCCGGAGTCCACGCGCAAAGGCGGAAGATTAGCATCAAGCTTGCCTCTATGGTTCCGGAAAATACCCCCTGGGGGGCCAAACTGAATCAGATGTCCAGAGAATGGGCCCAGATCACCGGCGGCGAGGTGGAACTTGTAGTCTACCACAATTCGGTGGCAGGGGGGGAGGACGACGTAGTACGAAAACTCCGCCTGAACCAAATACAGGGGGCCGTGCTTACTTCTTTCGGCCTCAACGCGATCAGCCCGGAGATACTGACCCTGAGCTGCCCGTTTCTGATTCGGAACGAGGGCGAACTGGACGCGGTACTGGAAAATTTAAAGCCTGAACTGGAAAGGAGAATAGACGAAAAGGGTTTCTTTACTTTGGCGTGGTCCAAGGCGGGCTGGGCCAAGGTTTTCGCGAAAACCCCGGTAACTTTTCCCGCCGATCTAAAAAGAATGAAAATCGCCACCAATCCCAACGAGCCTGAAATGGAACAGGCCCTTAAAACTATCGGTTATCCGGTAGTGCCGGTAAACTCCAGCGAAACCATAGTAGCGTTAAACAGCGGCAGGATCGACGCGGTGTACCAAAGCCCCGTTCTGGTTGCGAGTATGCAGGTCTTTGGCATAACCAAATACATGACATCGATCAATATCGCCCCGGTAATGGGGGGAATCGTTCTGAACCGCACGGCGTGGAGGGCTATTCCGGATCGTTACAAGAGCCGGATCATCGAAAGCGCCAAAAATATCGAACGGGAAATGGACGGGGAAATACAGCGCCTTGAAAGGGAGGCGATTTCTACCATGATAAGGTACGGGTTAAGAATCCAGCAGCTTACCCCGGAGCAGGATCAGGTGTGGTACGACGATGTTGAACGTTCGTATCCGGCAATGCTCGGGACCACCCTGGACAGGGATATTTTTGGAAGAATCGACACAATTCTGAAAAACTACCGGAGCAGAAGGTAGGTATGGCGGTTATAGCTTCGGGCGCGGTCGTGTCTCGCAAGCAGCCGGGGAGCCGTATTCCGTGAGCGCCGCCGTATTCCCCGGCGGGAAAAAGTCCGGGCGTGTCTTGTGGATCATCGAGCAGGGCCTCTGTTTTCTTTCCCTCTTTTTCCTGACCGCAATTCCCGCCGCGGAGGTGGTGGCCCGGCTTGTGTTCAGGACCGGAGTCCCCAGCTCTTCCTGGATCATGGAACAGATGCTTCTGTCCATAGGCCTCTTTGCCGGGATGATTACCACAAAAAAATCCGAACATCTTTCCATTTCCCTTATACAGGTATTTCCCGAAAAATTCAGAGACTGGTGCGCAATAGGGACCCATCTTATTTCGGCTTTTGTCCTTACCGTTGTCGCCCTGTGTACTCCCTCCTTCATCAAGATAGGGCTTGTGGGAAGGATCATCGGCTTTATCCCCGACCGCGTCTACGCCCTGGCGCTTCCCCTGGGCTACGGGGTAATGGCCTTCCGCTTTACCCGGCAGACTGCGGCCCTGCTGCGGAAGCGTATTAAGGGCGCTGGTGTTTGGCTGTTCCCGCTGCTGGCGGTGCTTTTGGGCGCATGGGCATCCCTGCCCGCGATCGGTAAATTTATCTGGAATTTCGACGTACCGGAAGCGGTTTATCGCGTTATCGACATCCAGTATACCATTGCCTGGTACGCGAAAATACCCGCGACAGTAATTCTGCTTGTCGCCGCGCTTTCGGGCGCTCCGCTCTTTGTGGTTATCGGGGGCCTTGCGCTGCTGCTGCTGCAAGCTTCGGGGGGCGAGATTGATGTAGTAGTAAACCAGATATACACCGGCCTGACCCAGAACAGCATTATTGCCATTCCCCTTTTTACCACTGCGGGATTCCTGCTTTCGGAAAGCAAGGCAGGGGAGCGGCTTGTAGTTACCTTCCGCAGCCTCTTTTCCTGGCTTCCCGGCGGCATGATTATCGCGACGGTTGTAATATGCGCCTTTTTTACTTCTTTTACCGGTGCTTCCGGGGTAACTATCCTGGCGCTCGGGGGGATACTTTATTCGATCCTTTCGGAATATTCCGGGTACAGTGAAAAATTTTCCATCGGGCTGCTCACCTCCGTCGGGAGCCTGGGCCTCCTGTTTCCCCCGAGCCTCCCTATCATCTTGGTGGGGGCCACCATGCAGACCGACATACGCCACCTCTTTGCCGGGGGTTTTTTACCCGGCATTATCCTGATCGCGGCGGTGGCGGTCTTCGGGATTATCGCCTCGATAAAAACGAAAATTCCCGTGGAACGCTTTAGCCTGAAAAATTCGGCCCTGGCAATCCGGAATTCCGCGTTTGAAATACTCCTTCCGTTCATCCTTATTACCGGGTATTTTTCGGGGGTGTTCTCCCTGGTCGAGATCGGCTCTATCGCGGTTATCTATGTGTTCATTGTCGAAGTGCTGATCCACCGTGAGATCAAAATCCGGGAACTTCCCGCAGTCCTGCTCAAGGCAATCCCCATTATGGGCGGGGTGCTGTCCATACTCGCTATGTCCCAGGCGTTTTCCTACTACATTGTGGATACCCAGGCGCCGGAAAATTTCGCCCGCTGGATGCAGGCGGCAATCGATTCCAAATTCGTGTTTCTCCTGCTCCTCAACCTTTCGCTGCTTGTGGTGGGCTGCCTTATGGACATCTTTTCCGCGATACTGATCGTACTGCCCCTGGTTGTTCCCCTGGGGCAAATCTACGGCATCGATCCGGTGCATCTGGGGATAATCTTTATTGTCAATCTTGAAGTAGGCTTTCTGACCCCGCCTGTAGGGCTGAACCTCTTTCTCGCCACTTACCGGTTCCGGAAGCCTTTTACCGAGATATGCCGGAATGTCTTTCCCTTCCTGCTTATCCAACTGGCGGTTGTGCTGCTTGTTACCTATGTTCCGGCGCTCTCAACTTATCTGCGGGTAATTTTCCCAACAAATCCCTGACAGGGGCCAAGCCTATAGGCGTTCATTTAAGGGTTTTCACCGCGAAGTCGAAGAAGTCAAATAAGTTTAATAAGTTTCGTTGTCCGCTATCCGCCATTGGCGGATAGATGGAGTTTGCCACAGACAAGCCGGCAGGGATGCCGGCTGTAGTAATTCGTGAGTTTTGCGGAACAAAACTCAAAGCTGTAAAACGGCATGGAGGCCGTTTTACAGCAGCGCAAGGGATTGAAGCGGTATCCTTTTTTGCCGGAGGCAAAAAAGATACAAGCGGAAAGCCCGGTCCGCGCACCGAAGGCGCGCGGATGCGCCCAAAACAAAGAGATTTTTTGTACCTTTATTCCGGCTTACGGGTTTTCCTTTAGTTCGGTGAGCTGTTTCAGGTTGCGGAGTTTGAAGGTGGCCTTTTCCTGTATCTGCCGGACCCTCTCGCGGGTAATGCCGAGGAGTTTTCCGGTCTCTTCCAGGGTAAGCGGGCCTTCGCCGGTCAGGCCGAAACGGAGCTGGATGATCTTCATTTCCCGGTCCGAAAGATGGGAAAGGATATCTTCCATGGTTTCCTGCAATGTCATGGAGAAGACCATTTCGAAGGGTTCCCCCATTGTGTCGTCTTTGATCAGGTCCGCGAGCCGGGTAAGGTTGCCGTCGTCAACGATGGTATCAAGGCTGGTGGTTTCCTGGGAAAGTTTGACAATTTCCTTTACCTTGTTGACCGGGACCCCCAGGTATTCGGAAAGCTCCTCTTCGCTGGGATCGCGGCCCAGATCCTGGGTAAGCTGCTTTGCCACAAAGTAACATTTCTTGATGGTGTTGAGCATGTGGATAGGTATCCGGATTACCCGGCCCTTGTCGGCAATGCTCTTGATTATCGCCTGCCGTATCCACCATGTTCCGTAGGTGGAAAACCGGCAGCCCCGGGTATAGTCAAAGCGCCCGACCGCTTCGATAAGGCCGATATTGCCCTCGTCGATAAGGTCCAGCAGGGACAGCCCCCGGTGCTGGTAATTCTTCGCGATGGAGACCACCAGGCGAAGGTTGGAATTGATCATTCTGTTTTTGTAATAAAGCATGGAACTGTCGATGGTGGTTTTTTCTTTTTTGTATACCTCGTCCTGTTCCCTGCTTTTGTATACGTCTTCCAGTTCGATAAGCTTATTCCGGAGGGTCATAATCTTTTCGCCAATAAGCTGCTCTTCCTGAACGGTTAGAAGCGGGAAACGGGAAATTTGCTTAAAATACAAAGCCAGAGGATCGGTTTCCTTTACGGGTTTGACCTTTTTTACGTTCTTTACGGAACGTTCCTGGACTCTTTTTTTAACCCGGCTTTTTTCAAAACCTGATTCGCTCATCTGGTATGACACCCCTTTTGCCTTTGGTTTAGCGCTCCGGTTAGATACTTCAAGTGAAACTGACTTAGACACAATAACATCCTTTACCATTTTTAGCTATAATTTTTTTTAGAAATATGTGAAAAATTTATCAATATTTGGTGCCGGCCGGCGGGATTTGCCCGCAGCCGTCAGGCTCGGGGGGCTTTGGCGGGATCGATCGGCGTATTGTTCTTATACACCATCAGGAAAAGCTGGGGTTTTGAAGTAACCCCGTCCAATCCCAGCCGGCCCAGTTCCGTGCCTGGGGCAACCCGGTCGCCTTCTTTTATCGACAAACTTTCACATCCGCCGTAAACGTATAAATAACCTCCTGTCATCTGTACTATGGCGACCTTCCCAAAACCCCGGTAAGGTCCGGCTGAAATTACAGTACCCTGGCTAAGGCTCTTTACTGATTCAGAGCGCTCACCCAGAATAGCTACCCCATACAACTTCCCTGTCATATAGGCCAATTCTTTTACCCGTACCGGCCACACCGTCTGGCTGCCGGCCGCGGCGGGGGCCGTTTGCCGGGCGGCGGGCTGGGCCGCTGTTCCGGCGGCGCTGCTGCTGCCGGCTGTCCCGCTGTTTGCGGCAGCGCCGCTTCCGTTCCGGGCATTGACGCCCGGCGCAGCAGCTGTGGCGGATGCGGCAGGCGCGGTCCCTGCCGGCACATCCGCAGGCGCGGCAGCCGTAACCGCTGTAACGGCCGGCGTTTCCGCGCGTCGGGGTATCTTTAAGCGGTCGCCCGCTTTAAGCACATAATCTTCCCGCAGTCCGTTCGCCGCGCGAAGTTCCTGCAAGGGAATACCGTGTTTCCGCGCTATCCCGAAAAGGGAATCGCCCCGGACAACCTGGTACTCGGTATAAGCCGCTGCCGGAGCCTGCCCCGCCCCGTCCGGCAATACAGCGCCGCCGGGTATCCTTATCCGCTGCCCGGCCTGGACCTTTGTCGGATCCTGAATACCGTTAAGGCTCAGGATGTCCTGGAGATTAGCGCCGTAACTCCTGGCGATTGAGTAGATGGTTTCGCCTCTTTGTATAACATGAACCTTTTCTTGCGCGAAGCTCCCCATTGCGGCAAATGCCAAAAGAGAAAGTAAGAATCTGATTCGGGCAGTCATATTGGTTCATTATCGGCGTCTTACCCCCTAATCATAACCGGAAATCATTAAAAGGTCCCGGGGACATAGAGAGAATCTATTGATAGGCGCGGAAAAAAACAAGCCCCCCAGGGCTTATTTACGAAATTTTCTCCCCTTATTTTTGAAGCGATCCGAAAAAAACACCAAAAACCCAAATAATTTATACAAAGAAACCGGCGCGGGGCGTCCTGCCCGCCTTAAATCCCCAAACTACCGGCAGTCTGTCGTGTTTGCAGGTTTTTCGCGCTGTGAAAACCGCGGTTTGCGGGCTGGAGAGGCAGCGATATAGAGATTTTTCTTCTTGTTCTTTAGTTTTGGGCGCATCCACGGGCCAACCTGCCTGTAGGGCAGGACGGCCTGCGGACCGAGCTTTACGCTTGTATCTTTTTTGCCTGTGGCAAAAAAGGATACCGCTTCAATCCCTTGCGCGGGATTTGTCGGGGAATTTTACCACGAAGTCAAATCGAACCAAAGGTTCGAAGTCGAATAAGTTTAATAAGCGAGGCTGTTCCAAAACTATCGGCAGCAAGGTAAGAAGGGAGGGGGAAGCCGTAGACTTGCTCCGCAACTCCGGCCACTCTCAACAAGTTAAGAAATTTTGCCCCCGGACTTCTGCCCGAGTTTGCCCGAATTCCAGCGCCTTTGCCGGCGGACAGAGGTTCCCCCCCGGACGCTGCGGATTGAGGCGTATAGGACCGCTGGCGCGGAAGACGGGGCCGTGCGGGGGCGGCTAGCCGGGAGGAGGCGCGGCAGGGAGGGGGGGAAGGGGCGGGAAACAGGGGGGAAAAACTGAAAAACAGGGAGGGTCCGCGATTCCTTTATACAAGGGTCTGACCCCGTTCCCCGCCTCCTCCGGCGGCTCCCCCTCCAGTATCTC
>JAIRZS010000188.1 GCA_031267115.1 Treponema sp. | reverse complement strand
ACAAAAATTGACAAATGGGCTTTGGGCAAACATTTCGATCACAGTGTTTTGCCCAAAAATACCAATGAAGACGATATCCGCAAAGGATGCAGGGAAGCGGTTAAGTACAACTGCGCGGCCTTCTATTCGGCTACCCCCTACTGGACGCCGGTTGTGGTCGAGGAACTCAAGGGCAGCGATGTGCTTCCGGCCACGGGCATTGATTTTCCCTTTGGGGCTTCGCCGGGCAAGTTAAAGGCCCTGGAGACCGAATACGCGGTAAAAATGGGCTGCAGGGCGGTAGATATTGTGATCAACGTGGGGGCTTTGCGGGACAAGCGCTACGATGTCTGCAGGCAGGAGCTTCTGGATTACAAGGCCGCGGCGGGAGACGCCCTGACCAAAGTAATCCTTGACACCGCTTTCCTTACCGACGAGGAAATCGCGGCTGAGTGCAAGATGATTGCCGAAGTAGGCTGCGATTACGCGAAAACCGCCACCGGCCAGTTTGAAGGCCCCAGCATGAATCAGTTCCTTGTTATGAAAAAAACCCTGGCAGGGACTCCGGTTAAGCTGAAAGTGGCCGGGGTCAAATTCCCCCGCCCCCAGAACGCCTACGCCTTTCTTCTGGCGGGCGCTGAAATAATCGGCACCCGGGCAGCGGTGGAAATAATCGAAGCCCTGGATCAGATGCGGGAAATAGGCCTGCTGCCGCCGTATAAGGCATGACCGGGGAGCCTGCTGTACGGGTATCGGGAAGCGCCTGGTTTAAAACTTTGTTTGTAATCGCCAACCGGGGGCTAAAGCCCCCGCTTGGCGATTATTGGCAAGCGCAGGCTGTATAGTTGCTTTCGTTTTTATATGGCGGGAAGCCATAATATTTTGATTTACCCTGTAATGGAGGAAATTATGGGAAATTATGTTGTCGGAATTGATGTGGGAACCACGGGATCAAAGGCCATGGTTTTTGACCTCAAGGGAAATGTGATCGGAAAGGGCTACCGGGAGTACAAGCTCAGCGAGCCAAAACCGAACTGGGTCGAAGTCGGCGCCCAGTTCCTGATGGACATTACCTTCGAGGCTGTTAAGGACGCGGTGGCGGATTCAAAGGTGCCGAATACTGAAATTGGCGCTATTGGTTTTTCGGTAAACCGTTCCAGTTTCTGCCTGGTTGACGAGAATCTAAAGGCCATTGACGACAAATTCTATGTCTGGCTGGATTCCCGCGCCGAAAGCGTTATGGCCGAAATGAACGAAAAAATACCGGCGGCCAGACGCAACGAGATCACCGGTATGCCCGGCTTTAACATTTTTGCCGCGGCAAAGTACTACTGGGTCAAGCAGAACGAGAGCGAAACCTATAAAAAGACCAAATATTTTTCCACAGTGGGCAGCTATGTACTGTACGGTTTCGGCGCCGATAAATTCGCGGTAGAGATCAGCGACGGGACTGTAAGCGGCCTGATGGACGTGCGCACTCTGGACTGGAACAAGGAACTGGCCGACGCCCTGGGTTTTGATATGGCGAAATTCCCGCCGCTCTGCAAGCCCGGCGAGGTAGTGGGAACCGTCAAGGCCGATGTGGCGGCAAAGACGGGCCTCGCGGTGGGTACCAAGATAGTGGCCGGTTCCGGGGATCAGCAGCTGGCCGCCATGGGCGCCGGGGTTATCCGTGACGGCGCGGTTTCCCTTACTATCGGCACCTTCGGCCTTTTGGCTATAGGCCTGGCAAAGCCCGATTTCGCCGCCCTTGAAGGGCTGATGATTCCCTGCTCCCCGGTATTGGGGGTATTCGAGGTGGAAGGCCCGCAGACATCCGGCGCCACCTGCTACCGCTGGCTGCGCGACACCCTTTGCGCGGAGGACGTGGCGGAAGCGGAGAAAAAGGGTATTGACCCCTACGTGCTGATGAGCGAGAAGTACGTTTCCAAGAGCGTACCCGGTTCCAACGGGGTTGTTTTCTATTCCGCCCTTTTCGGCAGCGGCTATCCCACCTGGGATACCAATGCCACCGGTATGTTCCTTGGCCTGCGCAATACCCATACCAAAGCCGATATGGTCCGCAGCGTTATGGAGGGCATTACCCTGGAGGCCCGGCGCATTCTGGAAGGCGTCCTGGCCGCGGGCGTCCAAATGGACAATGTGATTACCGTTACCGGGGGCGCTTCCAAGAGCCCCGAATGGTGCCAGATCCTCGCCGATATTATGAACCGCAATATCCGCACCCTGGACGTGGCGGACGCCGCTGTTTTGGGGGCCGCCGGCCTTGCCGCGATCGGGGCGGGCCTGTTGAAAGATGTGGGCGATGTTGTCAACAGCATGGTCCGTTTCGGGAAAGTGTACAACCCAATTCCGGCCAATGCTGCTACTTACAACAAGCTGGCCGATGTATACAAGGCCGCTTACGAGGGGCTTAAGAGTACCGATGTATTTGCCAAGCTGGCCGATATACGCCCCAAGGCGTAACGGGATTTAAACAGGATAACGGGCTGTTCCAGGCTTTGATATTCCGGAACAGCCTTAAATCAATTTATTTTGGAGGATTTTATGGATTTTAATTTACTGTTGGTATTGGTCGCTTTTGCGGGCGGCGCGATGGGCGCGGTTTTCGGCTGCCTTCTGGCGTTTATTTTTGTCCCCGTGGTAATCGCCGCGGGCCTTGGCGCGATGGGCAGCCCGGAAATTCTAGGCGTATTGGGATTCGGCGGATGGGGATTCTACGCTCCCCATATTTCCTTTACCGGCGGCGCTTTCGCGTCGGCCTACGCGAAATGGAAAGGCTATATAAAAAGCGGGCAGGATATTACCACCGCCCTGGTCGGCCTTAGGAAACCGGATGTCCTTCTTATGGGCGGCGTCGGCGGGGTACTGGGCTATCTCTGCATGATCCTGCACGCGAAGTTCCTTACCGGTTTTATAGACGGCGTGCCTTTTGCCGTTGTTATTACCGCCCTTATTTCCAAGGTTGTTTTTGACGGAAGTATTTTCGGAAAGACACCCCCCGAGGTAAAAGCCGCGGGCGGCAGATTTAGCGTGAACAGCCCGGTATGCTGGATCCCCTATGTTTCGTCGGGGCTGGAAAAAACATTGCTGGGCCTTATCATGGGTATAGGCGGCGCTTATGCCACGGTCCTTCTGGCGGGAAATCCGAATACCGCCGCCTGGGCCGCGTTTCTTCCTTTCGCGGTTTCGGTGTTCTCCCTCATCGGCTTCTACTTCGGCGTTGCCATTGCGCCCAACCACCACATAGTGTACTGCGCGTCTTTGGGCGTGCTTTTCTATGCGGCATATGCCCACGGCGGCGCCGGGGCGCTTGCGGCGGTGGACGGCGTACAGAATCCGGAGGTAGTAAGGGGGGCTATGCTCTGGGGCGTTTCATCCGCAGTTATGGCCGCCTTTATGGCCGACTTTGGCGCTAGGACTTTGCACCTGTACGGCAACAAAATCGGCGGCGTCCATGTTGATCCGCCTACCTGCGGTATTTTCTTTACTTCGATTTTCTGCGTCTTTGTGTTCAAATTTTTCTACGCAAGTCCCGTTCTGACGGTAGCCGTTCCTGTGGCAATCCTGGTTATCGCGGCTATCCTGAGCGTGGTTGATCTGTCCGGCCAGAAAAAAGCGGCCCAGGCTGCCTAACACAGCTTGTATTTTTTAAAACCGGACGGGGGGCGGTACGCCGCGTGTCCGGTTTTGGCTTTATTCAGGGGGCTGGTCCCCGGTAATCCGCCTGCGCGGAATCCCGGGGCAGTTCGCTGACGTAATTTTAACGGAGTGTTTATGAAATACAGAAAATTCGGAAACAGCGGTATAGATGTTTCGGCGATAGGGCTTGGAACATGGCCTCTGGGAAATGACTTTTTCGGCGAGGTGGAGGAAAGCGCCGGTATTGCGGTTATACACAAGGCCCTTGATAGTGGCATCAACCTTATTGATACATCCCCGGCCTATGGCCAGGCTTACGAGGCGGAGATCGCCGTGGGCAAAGCCTTAAAGGGCCGCCGGGACAAAGCGGTTATTTCTACAAAGTGCGGCGTCCACCGGGTAGTGGGTGTCGGGAATTACGCGATTCCCGGCGAGTATATCCGCTGCCTGTCGCCCGCGGTTGTTTCCGCGGAACTGGAAAATTCCCTTAAGCGGCTGGGAACGGACTATATAGACATTTACTTTATCCACTGGCCCGATTTGAATTTCGGCAATGACGGCGCTTTGGAACTGCTGGCCAAATGGAAAAAGGAAGGGAAGATCAGGGCCGGGGCGGTTTCCAACTTCAATCCGGAGCAGATTAAAAACGCCATTGCCAAGGGGGGGATCAGCGGTATCCAGCCTTACCTGAATATTTTTGCCCAGGCAAGCATAAACGACGGGATTGTCCCCCTCGCGGCGGAAAAGAATCTGGGTATTATGACCTACGGTTCCCTGGGCGGCGGCATCCTGACCGGCGCTTTTAAGGAGCCTCCCAAAATCACCGATAAGGAACTCCGCAGCTTTTTCTACGATTCTTTTACCGAGGCCAAATGGGCCAAGTGCAACAAGGTTATCGACACCCTTCGGGAAATTGCCGGCGCCAGGGGAGTTTCGGTTGCCGAAGTGTCCATTAACTGGGTACTGGCCCAGAAAGGCGTTACTACCGCGCTTATCGGGACCACAAAGCCGGACAATCTGGCTAAGAACGCGGCCGCGGCGGACTGGGAACTGACCGCAGCCGAACTGGTGAAGATCGGCGACAGTTATAAAACGAATATGCTGTAAGCGCCGCGCTGCTGAAACGCGGGAGGGGAGTCACGGACTCCCCGTATTTTATACCGGAGGGTTGTTTATGAAAAAAGCGATTTTATTGCCCAGGAAGTATATCCAGGGCCGCGGCCTGATTGCGGAAGTTGGGGCTTATGCCGCCATACTGGGAAAAAAGACTGTAGTGCTTTGGGGCGCCACCACCAAGAAAACCGTGGGGGAAACCGTTCTGGCTTCTCTCAAAGCCGCGGGGGTGGAGTATACGGATGTACACTTCAACGGGGAATGTACCAAGGAAGAGGCCGAACGCGTCGCCGGTATCGCCAAAAACGGGCACGAGTGCGTAATCGGGATAGGGGGCGGGAAAGTTATAGACGCCGCCAAGGCGGTCGCCATTTACGCGAAGCTGCCCCATATTATCGTCCCCACCGTCGCCTCCAATGATTCTCCTACCAGCGCCTGTACCGTATGGTATGACAAAGAGGGGGTCTGCGTTGGATTTGACCTGTGGCCGGCAAATCCGGATTATATTTTGGTTGATACCGAGGTTATCGCCCAGGCTCCTCTGCGTTATCTCCAGGCGGGTATCGGCGACGCGATGGCCACCTGGTTTGAGGCGGAAGCTTCCTACGCGTCCCGGGCCGTCACCTGTTCCGGCGGGGTACCTACCATGACCGCTATGGCTATGGCGAAGCTCTGTTACGAGATACTCAAAGAATTCGGGCTGCAGGCTATTGAGGATGTAAAAGTCCATGCCGTTACCCCGGCCCTGGAAAAGGTAGTGGAAGCCAGCGTGCTTCTTTCCGGGATTGGCTGGGAATCCGGCGGTCTTGCCACAGCCCATGTTTTGGGGAACGGGCTCCCGGCACTGGCGGAAACACACCATTACCTTCACGGTGAAAAAGTATCCTTCGGCATTATGACCCAGCTTTGCCTGGACGATTCCCTTTCGACCTGTTTAAAAGAAGAGACCGCGTGTTTCCTGGCTAAGGTGGGGCTTCCGGTATGTTTCGCCGACCTCAATATGGACAAGATTAGCGCGGAACGGCTTAAAGAATGGGCCAAAAACAATACCGGGGAAGGTTCTTTTGTGCATAACCACAATTTCAAGGTTAGCGCGGGGGATCTTTACGACGCAATGCTGGCGGCGGACGCCCTGGGAAAGAAGGTAAAAGCCTGTTTGGAGAAATGCTGCTGATTTGAACCGGCAAGATAACGAAGGGAAGCTCTGGAAATTTCGGTTTTCAGGGCTTTTCTTTCCCTTGAACCGGTAAGCCAAAAGGGGCGGGGCAGCTTACAGGAAAGCGGCGCGGGTCCCCTTGCGGAAGAAGGCTGCGCGTGTTAAATTCCTGCCATGAGCCTTTTCTGTATATTCTGGACGCCGCTGGTGCTGCTGCTCTGGGCTGCCCTGAATCCCGGGCGTTTCGGGAATTCCGGCGGAATTTGGGCTTTTTTCCTGGGGATTCTGGTTTCGGTCCTCCATTATTTTTTTTATCCCCTGGCTGGATCCTCGGGTTTTGGCCTTTCTCTCTGGGTTTATACCCTGGCCGATATTGTCTTGATTCCTGTCCTGCCGGCCTTTTTGCTTTTTGCCCTTTTTGCTGTTTTGGGCTTCTTTAAAGATGAGGCGGATCCTGCCGGATTTGCCCTTTCAGCGCTTATACCGGCGGGGGCGGTAAGGGCTGCCGGCTGGAACGGCCAGAATAGCCCGCTTTATTTTGTCGTTATCCCCCTGCTCTGGACTTCGCTTGCCCTGGGCGTTTCCTTCCTTGTACGGCTTGCCCGGGGAAGCGGCTTCCCCCGGGTTATTCCCCTTTTGGCTGCCATTCTCGCTATGCCCGCCGCTGCCGCCGCCTGTTTTTGGGCTTTTTACCGGCAAATGGCCCCGGCAGGTTTT